>CACXDP010000161.1 GCA_902766445.1 uncultured Coriobacteriaceae bacterium | reverse complement strand
TATCCCAGCATCTCGCCCAACGTGGCTTACGACATCGCCGTGGCCATGCGTCGCAACCCCCACATGAAGGTGTGCATCTTGGGAGGTCGCTACGACGCCGCAACGACCTGGTGGAACGTGGTGCACGACATGGCGTGCCAGTTCCTCTCGCCCCAGCTGAAGGAGCGCCTCGAGTGGCATCGCTATGGCTGCGGGCACATGGCCTATGTGGACGTCCCCACCTTGCGCAAGATGGGCGACGACATGGAGGCCTTCTACGCAAAGCTGTGATGGCGAACCCCGGCCACGTATGGGCTGGCCTCCAGTGATGCCGCGCCACAAAGGCGAGATGTTCGGGCAGCGCAGGAGACCATCCGTGCGACTTTCGTGGCGTTCCCCGGAATCGACGTCGGCGAGGCACGCGTTCCATGGATTTGACGTTGGTGTGGCCGATTTTCCATGGGATTGACGTTGGCGTGGGGGCGTTCCATGGGATCGACGTCGGCGTGGCCCGCGTTCCATGGATTTGACGTTGGCGTGGATTTTTACCTCCTGATTGACGTTGGCGTGGCTGTTTTTGCCACACGAACGTCAATCTGGAGGAATCCGTCCACACGAACGTCAATCTGGAGGAAAGCGACCCACGCCGACGTCAATCTGGAGGAATCCGTCCACGCTGACGCAAAACCCGGCGTATCTGTCCACGCTGACGCATGACTTATCCTATTAAAGGAGCCATAACGCTATAGTGAACATCACAGAGTTGCCCGCAAAGAAAGCCAGTGATTGCGTGGACGTTGGCTCGTCAATCGGCGAGGAAAAAAGAGGAGATTGCGATCTGCACGCGGCATTCTTCGCCGACATCACCATCGGTTCCCACGCTTGAGATGTGCACGACGGCCAGACAACGGACAAGGAGTAAGACCATAATGGATGAAAGACCACAGGACTGGGTCATCGACAGACTGATGACAAGTGACTCCGTCACCCCCGGCAAACTTTTAGAGGATGTGATGGCTGACGAACACTGCGTTGTCTTCGGTCCCATACATCACTTCATCGTCGGTGCTGTGTTGCTCACGTGCTGGCGCAACGCCGAGGGCTCGCCAGATCGCGACTCGCTGCTCTTGGCTGACCTGGAAGAGTTGGTCTCCCGCTCCGGCTCCGTGCCGGGTGCGGCATGCGCTCGCTGGGGTGTGTGCGGTGCAGCAGCGTCCGCCGGCATGGCCTATGCAATCTTGCGCGGCAACGCCCCGCTGCGCGACAAGGGCTGGCGGGAGGGTCAGCTCATGGTCTCGGAGCTCCTAGCAGCAATCGCACGCTCGGGCAGCCCGCGCTGCTGCAAGCGCGACACACGCGTGTCCATACGGAACGCTATCCGCCACTTCAACGCACTAGGAAGCCCCAAACTCGCAGAGTGGGAAGAAACTCCCACATGCACAAGCTTTTCGCTCAACACTGTATGCATGGGCGAGAAATGCCCCTACTATCCGGGTCACGAATCCTAGACGGCCGTCAAGAATTCGAAATCCCCGCAGCTTCATTCACCATCAGCGCGCACCCGTAAGCACCGCCATTGTTCGCCGAGAGCGCGACACGCAAGCGCAGCAATCGGATCTGACGAAGGCTCCCGCCCAACAGTCAACAACCTGCACGTGCATGCCGTTGCTACAGCCAGCCAAAGAAAAACCGCAGGTTGCAACCGTCGGGTGCATGGTTGCAACCTGCGGTTGGTGGAGTGCTACCATGTTTCGAGGCATCTTATCCCTAGGCAAAAGCCAGATGACCGAAGGGAGAATATCATGAGCTTTCGCGACAATCTCATTCACCTGCGCGCCACGCGCAACATGACCCAGGAGCAACTCGCCGTGATGGTTGGCGTGAGCCGCCAGTCGGTTACCAAGTGGGAGTCAGGGCGCTCGTATCCCGAGATGGACAAGCTCCTCACGCTGTGCCAGATTTTCGATTGCACGCTGGACGAACTCGTGCAGGGCGATCTCACCACGCGCGAGAGCGAGCCGGCGCTGGCAGTGCCGACAACCGCGCTTGCCGAGGACGTGATCGGCTACGACGAGCACTGGCGCGCGTTCGCCAAGCGCATCTCGCTGGGCGTCGTCGCATGCATCGCCGCAGTGGGAGCTTCGAGCGTGATCGACGGCATGATGGGCGACGGTCCCACGGCTGTGGCCTTCTTTGGATTCGTCCTGCTAGGCCTTGCGCTCATCATCCCCGCCGGCATAGGACACGCCGCGTTTCAGAAGGCGCATCCGTACGTGGCCAACTTCTACACCGACGAGGAGCGCGCCGCACAGAAGCGCAGGCTCGGCATCTCCCTGGTGGCGGGGATCGGCATCATCTTGCTGGGCTTCGTGATCAGCGCGTTTGGAGACACGTTCGGTGACGGCGCCCAAATCGGCGCGGGATTCTTCCTCTGCGTCGCTACCGGCGTCGGCATCATCGTTTACGCAGGGATGATGGACAGCCGCCTCGACATCGAGAGCTACAACATCAGCGCCCTCGAGGAGGTCGACGAAGAAGAGATCGCGAGCATCGTAGGCGCGGCCCGCGCGACAGCAGTTCTGGACAAGGTGAGGCGCAACAAGCGCACGGGCCTCGTATGCGGCATCATCATGCTCGTAGCCACGGCCATCGCACTGCCCCTCATGTTTTGGGCGACGCAATGCGGCGATCCCTTCTGGAGCAAGTTCTTCTGGATCCCTTGGATGGTCGGCGGCCTGATGTGCGGCATCGCCTCGACCGTATCCTCGGCCTCCTAATCCAGAATTGCGCCTTCCTCGAGCGCTTGCCCAACTTGCTGTTCGGCCACCACAATACCAAAAGGCACCTCGCACCTGAGTCCCTGCTTACCAAGCAGCTCAGAGACGCATTCGACGACCTCAACTGCAAGGATTAGCAGAAGGTGGTAGACTACGCCGAGGGCCTGGCTCAGGTGCCTCGATATGCCGAGGCGGCAGCGGATCGAAGAGGCGCGCAAGACGCGTTCGATACCGAGAATAATCTGAGCGCCGACGTGGCGTGAGGAAGGTAGTAGACAATGGACGTTTGCAAGCTGATAACCGGATTTAATCTCGAAGACGTGGTTGTTTTCGATACGGAAACAACGGGCACCACTGGCCGCGACGAGATTATCTCCATCTCCATAGTTGACGTGCACGGCAACGACATCTTTACCTCACTCATCAAACCGAAGCACCACATATCGTGGATTGAGGCCGAGAGAGTCAATCACATCTCTCCCTCGATGGTGCAGTCGGCACCAACCATCGACGAGTGCGTCGAGGTGATAGCGAGGGCTTTCTCCGGGAAGCTCATCGTTGGATACAACGTGGACTTTGACATCAGGATGCTGCGCCAATCGCTCAAAGACGACATTGGCATCAGTCGCGCAGCTACGTTTGACGTCATGAAGGAGTACGCAAGGGTCCACGGTCGACGGAGGTGGCCTGATAGCGGAAGGTACAAGTATTCCAAGCTTGTAGAATGCGCAGAGGACTACGGCTATCGCTTTGACGCACATGATGCACAGAAGGACGCGATAGCGACCGCCTATTGCTTCATGTCGCTTATTACCGACGAGTCGTACATACGCTATGCCCTTTGACTGAAACCAGCTAACTCGTTATCGGGGCCTTAGCTGTCATTAGCGACGCATGCGCTCGATTACGCAGGAATGCGACTTCGTCTTTGTGTCGTACGTTATGCCCACCAGCAGCAGAGGCCCCCCATAGTTGACAAGGACCTGGGGATAGCGCTTCTCGTGAATCTGGGATATCGCAGACACCACGGGCTTGTTCCACTTAAGCTCGACCAAAAGAGCCGGTATGCGGGAGTAGCGCTTGGGGAGGTACACGACGTCCGCGATGCCGTGACCCGTGGGTAACTCTTCAATCAGCGCAAACTTATCCACCGACGTGAGATAGGCAAGTTTCACAGCAAAGCGCAGAGCCTGCTCGTCGTTGTACCAATCTGGTCCAAGCTGGCTGTCGTGCGCACGGGCAACGCCCTCGGCCACGGCGCTTTCGTTGCCCTCGATCGTGTCTTGCAGAAGGCGGTCAGCAGCCGCCACCATACGCGCGAGCTCAGGACTGCCACCAGCACGAATCGTGGAGGCAAATTCGAGCCGTACCTCCTCGTTTGGAATGATGACGGTCTGCGATTCCTCGTCGTAGGCAAGGTACCCCAAGTGTGCCAGCAAAGTAAGAACATCGTCCGCGCTTTCCACCACCGACATGTCATTCTGAAATCGCAGTACGTTAACGGGCGCTCGCTCCCCCGCGATGAGGTTCGCAACGGTCATCTGGAGGCTGTCGAAGTCCATCTGTATGTATCGGGCAAGCGAGGTGTATGACTCCGACGAAGACCAGTAGGAGCCAAACTTGTGTCTGCGACACGACTCCATGACGGAGTTGGGGGCATATACCGGTCCCACGCCCGGGAGTTCGTATCCATCGTACCAGCGCTGCATCTCTACAAAGTCCATATCGTGCCGCTCGCACAGCATGCGGACCTCACCCTCGGTGAAGCCCACGTAGGGTGCGTACGCATCGGGATCAAGCATGGTGTACTCACGGAAATCGGAGAGCGCCGACTGGGTCCCGTACTTCTTGATGGGAAGAATGCCCGTCATGTAGGCACAGGCGACCGCATCCGGTGTAAAGCTCGCATTCTTGAAGAGCGTGCGCAGGCACTTGACCCACTGCTCCTTGGCCGTCTCGTTACCCTTTGCCTCACGCAGGGGTGCGTCCCATTCATCAATCACAAAGACGAACTTTCGACCCGTGAATCGCACCACATCAAGCAGTGCAAGGTCAAGCTCGGCGTGCTGTACCACATCCGAAAACTCATCAGCAAGGTCCGCCACAACACGACTGACAAGAGCAGGCACCACGTCGTCGCCATTGACGGTCGTAAAGGACGTGAGGTCGAGGCGCAGGACATTGTAGGTGTTGAGGTGCATCTCGTAACTCGGATCCCTCGATATGTCGAGCCCATCGAACAATGGCTTCGAGTCGCAGCCACGGCAATAGTATGCGACGAGGGACTGGGCGGCAAAGGACTTGCCAAATCGCCTCGGGCGCGTGACGCACACGAGCGGCCTTGGTTTGCCAATCGTCCTGTTCACCAGCGCAATAAGGCCGGTCTTGTCCACGTACTCGTCTGCCACAATCTGCGAAAATCCCTCGTTGCCAGGGTTCACGTAGACGCCCAAGATGCCCTCCCTCCAGTCGTAGCTCTATCGTATCACGAGCGCTTCGCGGCCATGCGCAGCCTCACGCAGGCGGGACAGTTGCAGACCACCTGTGCGTCCAGCTCCCTAAGCGCACGGATGCTCTGCATGCGCGCCTCTTCTCGTGCCTTCTCCTCCTCAGCCGCTTGCGCGCGAAGCGCGAGGTGCTCCGAGAGGGTCATGCGCTTTTTGCCAGTTTGGCGAGCCATGTAATGCCTCCTTTCCCTGGCAGCCATTTCCTCGCAGCTTGCACACATGGTACCATGGGTGCCAAGGAACGCAGATGGGCGGGAGGCACGCCATGACGAGAGATCTGCCCATAGGGATTCAGAGTTTCGAGAAGCTACGCCGAGATGGCTACGCATATGTGGATAAAACCGCGTATGTCCACCAGCTCGCCCGCACTTCTGTGCCCTACTTCCTAAGCCGACCGCGGCGTTTTGGCAAGAGCCTACTCGTATCGACACTCAAAGCCTACTTCGAGGGCAAGCGCGACCTATTCGAAGGGCTAGAGATTGAAAAGCTTGAGGGCAACGGCCCTAATGCGTGGCAGGCGCGTCCCGTCTTTTCGCTGAGCTTCAACGGGGCCGACTACACGAAGCCAGGAGCTCTGGAAGACAAGCTCGATTCGCTACTAAGGGATTTAGAAGACGAATGGGGCGACGATCGACGCAGCTTAGAACTCGGTCCGCGCTTCCAATACCTCCTTAAGCTAGCACACGCGGGTAGTGGCCACCGGGTGGTGGTGCTTGTGGACGAGTACGACAAGCCCCTTCTTGAGTCAATACATGATCCAAAGCTCGAAAACCGAAACCGTGCCACACTCAAAGGCTTCTTTTCCGTACTCAAAGATGCTGACGAACACCTAAGGTTCTCTCTTGTCACAGGGGTGACGAAGTTCAGCAAGGTATCCATCTTCAGCGACCTCAATCAGCTTAGAGACATCTCGATGAGCCGTGCCTATGCAGATATCTGCGGCATCACCGAAGAGGAGCTGCTCCGAGACTTCAGCCCAGAACTCGATACGATGGCCAGCGAACTGGAAATCGATCGAGACGGATGTCTAAAGGCGTTGCGCGCGCAGTACGATGGCTATCGCTTCCATCACAAGGCTCCTGGCGTTTACAACCCGTTTAGCCTGTTCAACGCCCTTCTGGAGTGTGAATTGGGATCCTATTGGTTCCAGACGGGCACACCCACATTCCTTCTGCGCCGCATGCAAGAGGTAAACCTCGAACCACGCCGGCTGACCGACGGCACCATCTACGCAACTGAGCGTCGCCTCTCGGACTACCGGGCCGACGATCCCGACCCAATTCCGCTGCTCTTCCAGACCGGCTATCTCACCATAAGTTCATACGATAGCCTGTTAGGCGAGTATGAACTTGCCGTCCCTAACGGCGAAGTGAAGTGGGGCCTTTTTGAGGAGCTGCTACCCGCCTGGGCGCCAGGGTACGGTGCAGCTCGCGGCACAGACGTGTTTACGCTGCGTCGACTCGTCGAAACCGGTGACACCGAGGGAATGAGAAGAGTCATCGCAGCCCTCTTTGCCTCGATTCCCTACACACACGAAGATGACCCCTTCGAGAACTACTTCCAGGCGGTTCTTTGGCTGGTCTTCACGCTGCTTGGACGCTATGTAGCGTGTGAAGTTCATCAAGCAACCGGTCGCGTCGACTGCGTGGTCGAGGCACGCTCGCATGTCTACGTCATCGAATTCAAGCGAAATGGCACTGCCGCCGAGGCCCTTGCACAGATAGAGAACAAGGGCTATACAGCCCCGTTCGAGGCAGACACGCGCAAGCTGCATCGCATCGGCTGTGCCTTCGACGCGCGAACTCGCCTGCTCGCCGAATGGGAGGAATGCTAGATAGCATTTGCCAACGGCTCGCTCTATAGCAGATGCCGACGGTTAGCAGGATGCCCCTCGGATCGGATTCACGTGACCCGAGGGGCATCCCGCCTCCAAACGAAGCCTTGCTCGCGTCTGGGTTAGACGATCTTGACCACCCAATCGAAGGGATCCTCGTCCTTGCAGGTCTGAATGCCCACGAGCGCATCGCGCAGCCTGCGCAGAACGGGGCCGCCCTCTTCGCCACAGTCGGGGAAGGTGACGTCGACACCCTCGGCCTCGATCTTGCCTACGTGCGAGATGACAGCCGCCGTGCCGATGCAGCCACACTCGGCAAAGTCGCCCGCAACCACCTCGTCGAAGCGCACGGGGCGCTCCTCGACAGGAATGCCCAGGTACTTGGCCACATCCACGAGCGAGCGACGCGTGATCGAGGGCAGGATGGAGTCGGTGGCAGAGACGGGCACCACGAGGCCGCCCTTCTTGTCGACGAACAGGACGTTGGTGCCGCCGGTCTCCTCGACATAGGTGCGACTGCGAGAGTCGAGGTAGAGGTTCTCGGAATAACCGCCCTCATGCGCCTGCAGGGTGGGATAGAGACTCATGCCGTAGTTGAGGCCAGCCTTGATGTTGCCGGTGCCCATCGGGGCGGCGCGGTCATACGCAGGAACGGTCAGCTTGACAGCCTTGGAGCCAGCCTTGAAGTAAGGGCCAACCGGCGTGACGAAGATGCGGAACTGGTACTCGTCGGAAGCCCCCAAGCCCAGCACCTCGCCCGTGGCAATCATGAACGGGCGGATGTAGAGCGTGGCGCCAGAACCAAACGGGGGCACCCAGGCCTCGTTGGCCGAGACGACCTGCTTGACGGCGTCGACGAACTTGTCCTCCGGGAAGGGAGGCATTACCATGCGGCGGGCGGAGTCGGCCATGCGTGCCGCATTGAGGTCAGGACGGAAGCAGACGATCGAGCCGTCCTCGGTGGTGTAGGCCTTCATGCCCTCAAAGATCTCCTGGCAGTACTGGTAGATGCCGGCGTCTTCCGAAAGCGTGATGGTGTGCTCGGTGGTAAGTCCGCCCTCCTCCCAAGCACCGTCCTTGTAGTTGCAGACGTAGCTGTAGTCGCACGGCTGGTATTTGAAGGAAAGGTTGCCCCAGTCGAGGTTCTTCTTTTCTACCATGTGATCAATCTCCTCCCCCATGGGGCAATTAGAAGCGTGCGTAGCGGTTGAGGTTGGCCTCGAGCTTGGCGACGAACTTCTTGCCCGTCTCGGAGAGCTCGGCGCCTGTCCTGGTGATGTAGCCAAGGTGGAGCTGGACGTCGGTCTCAAGCGGCACTGTGGTCAGGGAGTTGCCGTCCGAGATGCCCACAAGGATGCCGCTCGTGACGGTGTAGCCATTGAGGGCCACGATGAGCTCGGAGAGCGACGCACGGTCGGTGCAGGCGATGCCCTTGTTGCGCGACTCTGCGGCGAGCGCCTCCTCGGCCATGTAGAGCGGGGCGTCCTCCTCCTGCTCGAAGTACAAATAGGGGTAGTCGTCCAGCTGGTCGAGGGTCAGCGACTTGGCATTGACCAGCGGGTGGGTGGCGGGAAGGGCCACACGCGGGGCCGAGCGAATCAGCTCCACGAAGGTGACGCCGGCGGCTGCGAAGGCAGCCTCAAGCTCGTCAGCCGTCTGGGTGGTCTCGACCAAGACGCCCAGCTCGCTTGCACCCGAGGCAACGTCATCGATGACACCCTGGGTGGTGCGGTCGCGCAGGGCGTAGTCGTAGGCATCGCCGCCGTTGGAGAGAACGACCGACGCGAAGGTCTGAACGTCAAAGAGATAATGCTGTCCTGAAACTGCAAACTGCGCCATGATTTAGGCCTCCTTCTTCTCGGCAGCGTGTGCCTGCGCCTCGTGCAGGATCTCGACGGCCTCGGCGGTAGAGGTGCGCTCGTCGATGAAGCGCTTGACCTTGTGCTCACCGGAGGCACCCAGCTTGTCGGTGTCAAAGACGATGACGCGCGCGGGGCGCACGCCCGTGTGAGTCTTGAGGGCACGCTCAACGCGCTTGGCAATCTGGTCGAAGGGCTCGTCGGAGCCAAAGACGCGCTCGACCGAGACCTCGTACTTGGTGGTGTGGTTCTCGTCGTAGGCACGGATGCGATATTCGCCAGAGAGGCCCTTGTCCTGACGCACGATGTACTCGATGTCGGAGGGGAACACGTTGACGGCGCTCACGATGAACATCTCGTCCTTGCGGCCGGAGATGTGGATGCGCGCGTGCGTGCGGCCGCACTTGCAGGGGGTGCGGTCGACCCAGCCGATGTCGCCGGTGGCGAAGCGAATCATGGGACGGGAGCGCTTGGTGAGGGTCGTGTAGACGAGCTCGCCCTTCTCGCCGTCTGGCAGAACCTCGTGCGTGACGGGGTCGACGACCTCGACCAGGATCTGGTCCTCGATGATGTGCAGGCCATCCTTGTACTCGCACATGCCCGCGCAGGCACCGTAG
>CACXDP010000160.1 GCA_902766445.1 uncultured Coriobacteriaceae bacterium | reverse complement strand
TGGCGGCAATGTTTGAGGAGAATGCCGCAAAGAAGTACCCGAACATGGACGCCGCAGTACGCGAGGCTGGCCCGCACTCTCGCTAGGTTGACGAGTATAGGCGACGGAGGCGGCTTTAGCCGCCTCCGTCGCCTGTGTCCTGCCTACCCGACGTGATGGGAAGGACTAGCATCCCCAGCCTGAGCCCAAGCAGATTCCGATTCCAGATGTCTTGCCCCCGCCGATAACAAGGCAAATGGTTCTGTTGCCATCCTCGTGCAGGGTCGATCCAAACCCAACGCCGACCTTAACGCAGCTCGTGAATCCGGCGCCGCCGCGCTCCCCTTCGCGCCAGGAGCTACATGTACCTGACCGAGGAAGGCTACATCGTGCCCTGCATTCCGATGGGCAGCACCGAAGCCGGGAAGCACCACTTCCCCAACATTTGGGACACGTCCCTGAGCGATGCCATCAAGGACTCCTTCTACATGTCCTTTATCGACACGAGACTGAGAACGTACTTTGACGCTCACCCGGAATGCGCGGCTTGCGAGTACCGAAACCGATGCGGAGGTGGCTGTCGCGGCAATGCTGTGAGCACGGGTGGCATCATGGGAAGGGATGAGAAGTCGTGTGCGTTCTTCAAGGGCGGCTTCTACGAAAGGACCAAGGTGCTCTTGCGTGAACTGGGTGTATCGCTGGAGAGGGAGGTTTGAGGCGCAGGCCATGGCGGCACACCGTTTGGTTTGAAGGCTGCTTTTCTGTCCCCCGAGAGTTGTATAGTAGTCTGTGCGGACGAATCAACGACTGGGAGGATGGTCAGGTGAACCACAGGTTGACGAGAGCTTTTATGGTCATGATGATGTCGGCGCTTCTTGCGCTATCGCCGACGCTCACCTACGCTGCACAGGCAGAAATCGAAACATTGGATGAGCCTGTTCAGCAGATACAGGAGGAGGCCAACCCGATTGCCGAGGACCAGAACTCCGAGGATGCCGTGCAGACCATTGCCAAAGAGGAGCCCATCCGTGAGGCAGAGCCTAGCCAGACAGATCAGAAGGAGTCTGATGGCACCGAATCCAATAAATCCGAAGCCGCACTAGCTCCACAGGCGGACGCTGACAGCATCGAAGCCATCGTGAACAACATGAGCCTCGATGAGAAGATCAGCCAGATGATTATCGTATGCAGTCGCACATGGGACGGCACTAACGTTACAGACCTGTCGGCGGCACCACAGCTGGCGGCGGCTCTTCAGAAGCACCAATACGGCGGCTTCATCTTCTTTGGTTCCAACATTACGGGTAACGCCCAGATTGCAAATCTGGTGCAGCAGTTGCAAGACAACAACAGGAATGCCCAGGGCGTCTCGACGTACATTCCTTACTTCGTCGCCGCAGACGAGGAGGGCGGCATCGTTACAAGGCTCTCGAACGGCACACGCATGACGGGCAACATGGCCATCGGCGCCACGCTCAACGCAACGACAAATGCGCAAGTAACGGGAAGTGTCATCGGCACCGAGCTCAACGCCTTGGGAATCAACGTGAACTTTGCCCCGACTCTAGACGTCAATGTCAACCCAGCGAACCCCACCATAGGCACGCGTTCTTTCTCTGACGACGCCCAAATCGTGTCAGACCTTGGCAACGCATGGATTGAGGGCCATGCTCAGACGAGCACCATAGCCACGCTCAAGCACTTCCCAGGTCACGGCGACACGGACACTGATACGCACATCGGAACTGCCGCCATCAACAAGACGAAGGAAGAGCTTGAAGCATGTGAGCTCGTGCCGTTCAGATCCGCCGTATCGGCAGGTGCAGACATGATTATGACCGCACACATCACGCTGCCAAAGTATGATGATGAGCAGCAGTTTGCCGACGGTTCGAAGGGCTACTATCCTGCGACCATGTCACACAAGGTCATCACTGAACTCTTGCGTGACGAGATGGGATATGACGGCGTAGTGGTGACTGACGCGCTCGAGATGGATGCAATCGATAAGGCCAGAGCCTCCATGGTGGGCGGCGAAGGCCTCGTCGAGCAACGTGCAAACATCGCGGAGAAGGTCATCAATGCTGGGGTCGACATCCTCCTCATGCCGACTGACCTCAAGAATCAAAGCGCAGCAGACTTCTATGATGACTATATCGACGCAATCAAAGAGAAAGTGGGGGAGGGCGAAGGCAAGTCGATTAGCATCGACCGCATCAACGAGAGTGTCACGCGCATCCTCAAGCTCAAGGAGAAGTATGGCTTCCTTCAGGAGCCGACGCCGACTGGCGATATCTCTGTCGTTGGCTCCGAAGAGCATCATGAGCAGGAGATGAACATCGCCAGGGAGGCCATCACGCTTGTCAAGAACGACGACTATGCGCTTCCCGTGTCGGGGCACGACAACAACGTCGTGCTGATTGGTCGTACGCAGGGCGACAACGTCGCCTTGGACTACGCGATAAAGAAGCTGCAGAACGATGGCCTCGTCGACGCGGACGCATTCGTCAACAACCTTGCTGCGGGCACGACGCGAGGGGACGCATCCTCCTCCATGAAAATTACCATCGACTACACCTATGACCTATCCAAATCGACAACCCATTACACCGATGAGCTCAAGAACGCCATATCCGAGGCAAAGGTCGTCGCCGCGGTAGCAAAGACCTATTCGTTGAGCGCGCTGCAGAAAGGCGCCCCGCAGTACGAGGCCATTCATGGCCCGCTCGCTGACACGCAGAAGAGTGGCGGTAAGTTCGTCTTTATCAGCGACAACCTTCCCTACGACGTGGCGCGTTACCAGGATGCCGATGCCATCCTGCTCGCCTATATGGGCACGGGAACCGACATCGATCCGACGTCAAGGGCTTCTGGCGACGCAAACGTCGGTGCCTTCAACGCAAACCTAGTCGCAGCTGTCACAGCTATGTTTGACAGTCCCTCCGTCGTCGGTACGCTGCCAGTTGAAGTTCCCGCAATCGTAGAAGACCGCGAGGGTAAGCTCTATTATTCGAGCGAACTGCTGTATGAGCGTGACTTTGGCCTAGGATACGAATACGTCTTTACGGAGGGAGCTGGCGGCGAGCACAAAAAGGGGACCGCAGACAGCTTGACCTTCAAGAACAACGCTTGTTTCGAGTACCTCGAAAGCGTCTCCGTAGACAGCAACGCCATTGCTCCGCCACAATACACCGCTTCTTGGGGCTCGACCGTCATCGAACTCTCCGCCGACTACCTCAATACGCTTGATGCGGGCGAGCATACCCTTGCGGCAACGTACGAATATGGGTCACCGCTTGACGCCCAGAAGGTGGTAGAGACGCAGTTCACCATCGTTGAGGATCCCATGCCCGAACCTGAGCCTGATGCGCACGTGAAGTATCTTGGACACGTCCAGGGTACTGGTTGGCAGACCTGGAAGGCCGATGGGGCACGTGCGGGCACCACGGGCAAATCAAAGAGGCTCGAGGCTCTCATGGTGCAGCTCACGGATGCCCCCCATGAGGAATCGATAGAGTATCGCGCGCACGTGCAGAACGATGGTTGGCAGGGATATGTCGCCGATGGCGTTCCTTGCGGTACCGAAGGCCAGTCCAAGCGTATGGAAGCGCTCCAGATTCGCCTTACAGGGGAAATGGCCGAGCACTATGACGTGTGGTATCGTACCCACGTACAGACCTTTGGATGGATGGGCTGGGCAAAGAACGACGAGCCATCGGGGTCTGCGGGTTTCTCCAAGCGCATCGAGGCCGTGGAGATTCGTGTCTTGCCGAAGGGGTCAGAGGCGCCCGGTTCCATCGACGACGCGTTCCGCATTCCCGTGGCTTACCGAGCTCATGTGCAGACCTTCGGATGGCAGGACTGGGTCAAGGGAGGCGCGACCAGTGGTACCGAGGGCAAGTCCAAGCGACTTGAGGCGCTCAGGATGAAGGTAAGCGGATCTCCCTACAAGGGCTCCATCGAATACCGCGCACATGTGCAGAATAAGGGCTGGATGGACTATGTCTCCAACGGGAAGACAGCAGGTACCACAGGGGAGTCCAAGCGTGTCGAGGCAGTACAGATTCGACTGACCGGCGAGCTGAGCAAGCACTATGACGTGTGGTACCGGGCCCACATACAGGGCATTGGGTGGATGGCTTGGGCAAAGAACGACGACCCAGCTGGCAGCAAGGGCCTATCCAAGCGCATGGAGGCCATCCAGATCGTCCTCACGCCAAAGGACGGCGAGGCTCCGGCAACGAACTTTGGCGGACAAGAACAAGCAAGCAGCGAGTCATTCTTACAGAAGTAACCACGTACTAGCGGCCACAGCGCACCCTATGCATCTTTGTGGCGCTGTGGCATCGCTCTTTAGGCTATACTTGCGTGTTGCTTTGAATGCGAACGAAGGAGATACATATGGCACGAGA
>CACXDP010000159.1 GCA_902766445.1 uncultured Coriobacteriaceae bacterium | reverse complement strand
TCAAGGTAGTACAGCGTCTTGCAGTGCGGCAGCGGCACGTAGGCATAGATATTGTCCACATAGAAGGTGTGGGCGGGCAGGTCGAGACCGCACTCGCGTAACACCTCGGTCCGATAACAAAGCGCATGCATCATCATGTACTGGGATATATTGAAGTGCCCTATCTGTGACCAATCAATCACCTTGCCCTTCGGAAGGGCAAATCCATAGTCGATGACGCGCTGCTTGCCATCTTCGCTGTGTTCAAAGACATAGTTGGTAACCACGAGGTCAACGGGCATCTCAAAGGCCACAAAGGAGCGCAGCAGGTCAAGCAGCACACCGAGCGCCTCAGCATCGACCCAATCATCAGAATCCACAACCTTGAAGTATGAACCCTTGGCATGCTCGATGGCACTCATCACTGCTCGCCCGTGTCCACCGTTTTCCTGGTGATGCACCTCCACGATGTCGGGGTAGCGCGCCTGCCACTCGAGTGCTTTTTCGAGGGTGTTGTCCTTTGTGGAGCCATCGTCCACCACAACCACCTGAACGTCAGTGGCACACTCACTCCCCTCCACAATCGAGGAGATGCATTTATCCATGTATTCTGCTGAGTTATAACAAGGTATGCCAAAGGTTATAGTCTTGCGTGCCATCGCCCGTCCGCTCCTCTATGCGACGGAAGCGCGCCGAGCGCATGACACACGTCCCAGCGCATCCGCCCCTTATCTATGATTGATAATCTCGTTCGAGAGTGCCAGCGCCGAGGCGACGACGCCGTCCATGTCATAATAGCGATACTCTGCGAGTCGGCCAACCACATGGAAGTTGAGGACATTCGCCACACGATCACGATACTTCTGATAAAGCGCAATGTTGTCCGGTTCGTTAATCACGTAGTATGGTGTTTGCCCACTGCCCGGTTCATAGGGCTTGGAGTACTCACGCATGATAGTGGTCTTTCCTGGGACTACCTGCCCGGTCATGTTTTTGAACTCGGTGATTCGCGTGAAGTCCTCGCTCACCGTATAGTTGACAGTACCGACAGGCTGGAACTGGTCTTGGTCAAGCGTCTCGAACTGCATGTCGAGCGTGCGATACGGCAGGGCACCCAAGTCCATGTGGAAGAGCTCGTCCAAGGCGCCGGTGTAGATGATTTCACCGCCATACGGTCTATCGCACACCTTGACACTCGTGCCCTCGACCACGAGCAAATCACGCGCGTCGCAGTTGAGGAAGACATCGATGAGGTCATGGTTGAGCATTTGCTCAAAGAGGTCCGTGTAACCCTTGTCAGGCATGCCCTGGTGTGGAACCTGCGGGAAGTAGCGGTCATCGTCACCCACAAAGACCGGCACGCGACCCATGACGGCAGGATCAATCTGATCGGGCGTCTTGCCCCACTGCTTCATGGTGTAGTGAAGGAAAACATTCTCATATACATAGTCTGCGACCTCGGAAAGCTCGGGGTCATTGCGACCGCGCAACTCGAGGATGGGCACACGACGATTCTCGCCGAATGCCTGGACAAGCTTCTGATACAGGCGCTCACCCTTCTCCTCGCCAAACGCCAGCTTGAGCGACTGATGGTTAAACGGAACGGGCATCAGCGTGCCGTGAACGTTTGCAAGCACCTTATGCTGGTAGTCAGTGAAGTCAGTGAAGCGCGAGAGGAACTGATGGACGCGCTCGTCAGTGGTGTGATAGATGTGCGGACCATACTTGTGGACGAGAATACCCGCCTCATCCTCATAGTCGTACGCATTGCCTGCTATGTGGCCCCGCTTTTCGAGCACCGCCACGCGATAGTTGCATCCCTCAGCCAACATGCGCGCGCACACTGCACCCGCATAGCCCGCACCCACCACGATGACGTCATACCTACTGGGGGTAAAGTCGCCCGGAAGGTCGCTTGCAATGCCCATGACAAACCTCTGACTTTCTTTCTGTGACGTCGGATAGGGCAGGTGCGTTTGAGTTATGTCGTGCCCGAAACCGAAACCGGCTGGAAATAAGAAAAATTCTATCACGTATGGCAAGGTGCGCGGCAATTCCACCAAACGCCCAACGTTAGCGCCCCACCCCTTCATTCCCGCACTGGGCGTCGCTTGGAGACAAAAGCCATATGGCACTTAGTCGCTCTCGACTCGCTGACGTTCCACCAGCTTGGCAAACGGTCCGCCCCGCACGACCAGCTCGTCGTAGGAACCTTCCTCCACGATGTGACCACCGTCAAGCATGATGATGCGATCACATGCACGAATCGTGGAGAGCCGATGGGCTATCACGAGACGGGTGCAATTCAAATCCTCGAGCGCATCACTGACGTGCCGCTGCGCGACGTTATCCAAGGCAGAGGTCGCCTCGTCAAGCATGAGGATGCGAGGTTTCCCACAGACTGCGCGCGCAATCATCAGCCGTTGCCTCTGACCACCCGAGAAGCCTCCCCCGCCTTCGCTCACGATGGTATGCATGCCCATGGGCATCGCGCGGATATCGTCTGCAATCGAGGCAAGCTCTGCCGCTTCCCATGCATCATCGAGCGTGGCACCCGGACTCGAAACTATGATATTGGCGAGCAGGTCTCCGACAAAGAGCGTACCGTTCTGCATGACCACACCTATGCTACGCCTGAGCGAGCGTACATCAACATCCGCCAAGTCATGAACCCCATAATGGATGGAGCCCCATGTCGGTCGCTCAAACCCGAGCAACAGGCGCATGAGCGTGGATTTGCCACAACCAGTGCTCCCAACTATGGCGACGTACTCTCCGGGCCTCACCGATAGAGACACGTTATCGAGGATGAGAGGCAAATCCTTGTCATATCGGAACGAAAGATTGCGAATCTCAATCGAGCCATCAATCGAGTCGACTTGTTTCTTGTTACCAAGTGACTCGGGCTCAGCCGCTAGTATTGGCTCGAGCAACTCAAGCCTCGGCAGAATCGTAGAGATAGTCGGCGCATTGGCCGCAATGGCGCCAACCGCACCAGATACAGCCCCAAAGGCATAGTTGAAAGCCATGAAATCATCAGTGGCAACACTTGAACCCACAGCAATGCTGTAGATGAAGATAGTGCCTATGGAGGCGATCAGCGGAATCGTGAGAGGTGATGAAAGCAAGAGGGGCGGCCTACCATACCTTGCTCGAGTTACGTCAGCATATCTGTCCGCCCAGTATGCAAACGCACGCGACTCGGCTCCGGATACCTTGATCTTTTGGATGCCATGGAGCACCTCGGGCGTCACTCCCGACAGCTTCGCATTTGCGACCATCTCCCGCTGGTTATACCGCTCTGCCACCTTTAGGGCAACCACAGTCACCAGTATCTCTATCAGAAAGGTCACCAGCGCGGGAATTGCCAAACTTGGCGCGTAAAGCAATATCTGCAGGACGTACAGGAGCGACATAAGGCCCGTAAGGCACAGCTCAAACATTGTCATCGAGAGTACGCTAATGAGGGGCGATATGCCAAGCATACGCTGCGTGATGTCGCCCGGTGACCACCCCTTAAAAAACGACGTGTTCAAAAGCATAATACGCGCGTAAACGGCCGCCTCGGTCGGTAGCTTAAGCCTTGCGGCTATTCTCGCGTTGAGCATCGAACTCGAAAGCTTAAAGAGCGTTTGGGAGACCGTCATGCCCAAAAACAGGACTGCAATCGGCATGATGAGGGCGACGGATTGCGAGGGAATGACGGTCGAAAAGAGGAGCTTGATACCGACGGTCGGAGCCATGCCTGCAAGCGTTGCCACCAACGTGGCCAAGATAATGATTATGCAATCGAACGTTCCAAGTGAGTTCAGGATAAACGACAAGACGTCCGATATCGTTATTGATTCTTGAGAAAGAGGTCGATAGAAGCACAGCGCGTCCTCTTCGAGTTCCGCTGACGTGTTCTTGTTTATATAGACCTTCTTGTGCGTGGCAGGGTCTACGTACGCATATCCGCGTATGCCAGCTTGAAGAAGGGCGACCGGAACACCCTCGCCCTTGAGCCTACCCAAATACGCTCCGGTCGCGCTTTTCCACCAAGGGCCGATGAGCCGCACGGACCGGGTCATGACGCCCGTCGTACGCAAGGTATAGTCGAGACGCTCAGAAGGATTCGTAATCCCCTCCGGTATCTCACCGGGCTTAAGCCCATAACGTGTCATGATCTGTTCGATTGCGACATCTATGGCCGACAACTCGTCCACGCCGAATTGTGAAAAGACACTTGTGTGCGTCGTGACAGATGCCGCAAGCTTCGCAAAGGCTTCCTCGAGTTCCTCTTCGTCGAGAATCCTCCGATCGTTTACCTGCTTCTCAAACCATCCCATCGAGCGTTCACCCCCTTAGTCGCTCTGAATCAGTCTTGCGTAGGCACCGCCCATCGAAAGAAGCTCCCCATGGGTCCCTCGCTCTACTACCCCACCGTTCTCAAGCACTATGATCTCGTCGCAGTCCCTGATAGTGGACAGCCGGTGTGCAACCACGATACAGGTTATTTCGCGATTGCGAATTGCCTCTACCACATGAGCTTCCGTACGCGCGTCAAGCGCACTCGTCGCCTCATCGAGCACGAGCACGGTAGGCTCGGACGCCAAGGCACGTGCAATCTCCAAGCGCTGCAACTGTCCACCCGAAAAGTTTTGGCCACGCTGCATGATGCGTCCGTTGTACCTCGCTTCGCGTGCCAGGATGTCCTCGTGAATATCGGCATCACGTGCCGCCATGATGACCTCATAGTCCTTGATGGAGCGATCCCAGAGCCTGATGTTTTGGTCGATGGTATCCTCAAACACCACGATGTCTTGGTCCACTACCGCAAGCGACCCACGCAAGAGATCGGGCTCGATTTCTCGCAGAGGCACGCCATCGAAGCGAATCTGCCCCTCCCAAGGTTCGCACAAACCGCTCACGAGCTTAGCAATCGTTGATTTTCCTGAACCGGAGACACCGACAAGCGCAACCCACTGACCCGGCCTCACGGAAAGCGAGAAGTCCTTGATGAGGGGAGGCTCCAAGGGCGAGTATCCGAAGGACACGTGGTCGAGCTCCACCGCACCTTTGAGCTTGGTTGTGACCTCGCCCGAGCGCACTTTGTCCTCCGGAACATCTGCCGGATACTCGAGCACATCCTCTATGCGCTCCATGTCCGATCGTATTTCCTGAATCTGCTGGCCCAAGCCAACTATCTGGTTGACCGGTGCAAGGAAGTTGAAGAAGAGCCCCTGAAACGCCAGCAGCATACCTGCAGTTAGCTCGCCCGTCATGATGAGGAATGTGCCCAACAGTAGAATGCAGATGTTTCCCAGTTGTGCCAGAAACTGCGGCACGACGCCAAACGTCACGTTCACCTTGGAGAAGCGTGCGTCAGCATCGCCGAGCACAGCCTGATATCCTGCCCAACGCTCAAAGTAGCCCCGCTCAGCACCAGATGCCTTGATGGTCTCTATGGACTCGATCCCCCCCATTGTGGCAGCTACGTACATACTAGTGTCGCGTACCTTCTGGCGTGTGAGGTTCAACCGTGTCTTTGAGGCGAAGTAGGCAGCGACCGCGTTGAGTGTCGCCGATATGAGAGCCACCAGCGTGAGCTTCCAGCTGTATGCCAACATGACGACGAGATAGACTACGAGCAGCAATGCGTTGATAATGGCGGGCGCGAGCTGCTCCACAAGAGCTGACGCGATGTCTTCGTTGGAGGACTGTCGCTGCTGCAGATCTCCGACACTTCGCTGCTGGTAGAAACCAACGGGAAGATGAAGCATATGCCACATGAAGCGCGACGAGCTGACCACCGCAAACTTGCCGCGCACGCGATTGATGTAATAGGCACGGGCCAATGACGTCACGAGCTGCATCACCACGATGGCTGACATGATGGACACGATCGCGGGAAGCCAATCGGGGCTCTCACCCGAGAGGATGTGATCGAGGAAGACGCTCGAGACGGAGGAGTAGATGAGAGCAGTCAGCGAGACGACCGCACAGCATAGGGCGACAAACACGAGGGCGCTGGTCATTCCACGGAGCCGTTCCTTCGCAAAGGCCAGTGTG
>CACXDP010000158.1 GCA_902766445.1 uncultured Coriobacteriaceae bacterium | reverse complement strand
GGCCTACTATCCGCGCGAGTACATGGCCTCGGTGCTGACGAGCTACATGGGCAAGACGGACAAGATCGTTCACTACCTCAGCGCATGTCGTCACGAGGGTATCGACATCCTCCCACCCGACATCAACGAGTCCGGCAAAGACTTCACGGCCGTGCCAGAAGGCATCCGCTTTGGCTTCGCGGGCATCCGTGGTGTGGGTGAGGGCGTCGGCGAGTCCATCATGGCCGAGCGCGAGAAGGGCGGGCCCTTCAAGAACCTTCACGATTTCGTGGAGCGTGTCGATACGAGCGTGGCGAATCGCCGTGTCGTAGAGGCGCTTATCAAGAGCGGTGCCTTCGACTCCACTGGCTATACCCGTCGCCAGCTGATGTTCTTTGTGGACAAGCTCAACCCGCAAAACATCCTCGACGCGGCGGCAAAGCGTCAGCGTGACCGCGCCTCTGGGCAGGTGTCGCTCTTTGACATGTTTGCTGCCGTGGAGGGTTCGGGCTTCGACCAGGACGTGCCCAAACCGGACGGCGTCGAGTGGGACCGCTCCATCAAGCTTGCGATGGAGAAGGAGGTGCTCGGACGTTACGTCTCGGACCATCCCTTGGGACCCTTCGAGTATGCGCTTGCACAGGCGCGCGACTACCAGATTTCCGACCTTGAGGCGAGCGACGAGGTCGTCGATCCACGCACAGGACAGACAAGCTCGGTGCCGCGTGTCGAAGAGGGCAAGACCATCCGCTTGGCTGGCATGGTATCGGGTGTCGCGAAGAAGAACACAAAGACTGGCAAGGCCATGGCCATCGTCCAGCTGGAAGACATGGAAGGCGAGATCAGCTGCGTCGTCTTTCCCAATCTCTACGAGCAGTGTGCCGCGACGCTTGCTGGTGACGTTAACGTTGAAACCGGCGAGAGCGAGGGCGATATCTTTGTGAAGATCACGGGCAAGCTCGAGCGCAGCGACCGGGGAAATCAGGTTATCTGCTCGGCAGTGGAAGCCTTGGAGCTCTCGGAGGCCACAAACAAGCCCAAGGTCATGGAAGTCGTGATGCCGTCCCATGGTATGAGCCGGGGACGGATGGAGCGGCTGGGGCTGGTCTTTTCGCGCTACGAGGGAATGGATGTCGTGGAGCTCTGCGTACGGGCGGACACGGGTGATGCCATGCGCCTCACGCTTCCGACGCGTGTGGATGCACGCAACGTGCTTATGCTCGCCGAGGTTCGTGACGTCATCGGACGCGAGGGCGACGTGGTACTGATGTAGGGATGCGACCTGACCCGACACGCAGTTCACAACCATGGTAAGGAGTCACTCATGAGGATGGCCATAGCACAGATTAACACGCAGGCAGGAGACTTCGAGGCTACGTCAAAGCGTGTCGTGGAGCTCTCGCGGCAGGCGTCAAGGGACGGGGTCGACCTCATGCTGTTGCCCATGGCGGCATTCACGGGGCCGTGCATTCCCGACCATGCCAGCTCCGAGGGATTTGCGCTCGATCTTGGTGCGGTGATGGAGGGGCTAGCTCACAAGCTCGCTTGTGCGTGTCTCATTCCCGTTGCGATGAGTGAGAGGCTAGGAACCCCTTTCTCGCACGAGGCGTTGCTGATTCGTGATGGTGGCATCACGCCGGTGTGTTTCGCGTCGTGGCTCTTGGGCAGCATGGCCGAGGAAGGTGATTTCCATACGCAAGGTACCTTCGAGTTCGGCGGCCTGCGATTTGCTGTTGCCTTTGCATATGACGATCTGCGCACGTTCGAAGATGAAGAAACTGATGTTGACGTAATTCTCTATGTGCCCAATCAAGGTTTCGCGCTTGATGACCCCTCGAGTGCGTTGGGAGCCTCTTTGCTGGAGAGCAGGTTTCGTGATGAGGCGTGGTCCTTCGATGCTTGGATTGTGGGCGTTGGATCCTTGGGCGGCTATGACCTGCAGGTGTTTACCGGCTCGAGTTTCGTTCTTACGCCCAAGGGGGAGCTCGTCGCATGTGCCCCGGCCTTCGAAGAGGCGTTGCTCGTGGCGGACATCGATGATGACGGTCGGGATGTGCCGCAAGAGTTCTTGGAGCCTGAAATCTACGACCGTTCGCTGCACCTGTGGGAGGCGCTTACCCTTGGTTTGCGGGACCAGTTGCACAAGCAGGGACAGGGCGAAGTGGCGCTCGTGTTGGATGGACGGCTCAACACGAGCGTCTTGGCGGCACTCGCCACTGATTCTCTTGGTCCCACTCACGTGCACGCGTTCGTGGATGAAAGCCAAGACGAGGAACATAGGAGACTGGCTGAACGGATGGCACATGCTCTGCATATCGACCTACAAGCACCGCTGTGCACTGGTGCGAACGCGACTGGAGCCAGACCTTCACCGTTCAAAGTCGATAAGGAAGTTTGGCACGATTTTGCTCAGGTGCGACTCGCGGCCCTTGCCCGGAAGCTTGATGTGGTGCCACTCTCTGCCATCGACAAGACCTTCCTTGCCTTGGAGGCAGAGCCTTCCACGTGTAATGCGGCTGCACTGGCACCATTGGGCGACGTGTACCGCAGCGACGTCATCGAGCTGGCTCATTTGCGCAATACCATTTCCCCCATCCTCGAGGCGGCGTCCATCGCCTCGTATGACGTTCCCCTCGTAGAGGGCTTGGACGAGGTGGAGAGTACTCCCGAAGGTAAGCTGCGCCGCATTGACGTGGTCTTGGCCACGCACATTGAGTGGGAGCGCTCGCTCACCGATGTTGTCGCTCGTCAGGGCTGCGAGGAGGTCTGCACAAATATCGTGAGGTCACTCGCAAAGCGCGAGTTCGCCCGTTTGGCCCTGCCGCCCTGCATCGCCGTGTCGTCACGCACGGTGCGTGAGGCTCGTGTGCCGTTGGGCGTAGCATGGCATGACCATGTGCGTGAAGAAGAGTCCCGTTTGCCAAACGTTGACCTTCTGAGCGAGCTTGCTGCCAGTATCAGCCCGGATGCGGAGGTATCCTCGGAGGGACTTGGGCAAAACGACAATGCCAAAGACCAGCTTTCCGCCCAGGTCGCCTCGATGCTCGAGAGAATGCAAGAGGAGCTTGCGGAGGCCATTGACACGACGACCGACAGCGATGCACCTCAGCGGCAGGTAGGGGAGTTGCTGGGCCTCTTGCACGATATCCTGCAGGAGGGCAGCTTCTCCGGTGGTGGTGTGGGTGGTGACGTGCCCTTCGGACCCCTCACGTGGGGAAGTCCCTTTTCCGAGAACTAGCAGGCTGCTTGGCAGGCTTTTGCGAGACGATATCGTTTCGTGAGTGTGACCTCTTTCTTTGGGGGCAGGCTGTGGAGGGGCTTGTCTTGAAATTGTGGTATGGTCTTAGGTTGCGCACAGTGAGGGACGATGGGGGTTCGTATGCCAGACAATCAGACCGGCAACATGCCGCCGGAGGGTTATACCGAAGACGAAATGGGCCTGTTTGTGGATCCGGATGGTACTGGTCCCCACACATTCGACACTCCCGCTCCGCCACTTGAGATTTTTGCTCCTGAAGATTCAGCAGAGGAGGAGCAGGAGGAAGCCGAAGTCGGAGGGATGGACCCTCGCACTCGTCGCCTACTCTCAATCGCCGGCATCCTGCTCGCCGTCGTTATCATTGCCGGGGGAATCGGCGGACTGGTGCTCTTTCAGTCTGCCAAGCACGTGCAGGCCATGGCTGAGAACGTGAGGCTGCAGGCCTCGACGCTCAAGGATTCGTTTCTTCAGGGCGATGAAGAGTCGCTCCGGTCTACGGCGGCCGTTATCGGGACCGACATCGCCGACATGCAGAAAGAGACATCGTCACCCATCTGGTCCATTGCCGAAGGTATGCCCATCGTGGGGACTGACGTCTCCAACGTTAAGACGATTGTGGCATGCGCCGACGACCTCTCGAATCGAGCGCTCACGCCACTCGTTGACGGACTGGGCGGACTTCGCTTTGCCGATCTGATGCAAGACGGTCGCATCAACACCGAGATCGTCAAGCGCATGCGCGAGGCGGTGGTGACAGCGGCTCCCGTCATCGTGGAGGATGCGGGAAAGATGGCAAACCTTCCTACAGGTTCTGTTGGCCAGGTCAATGATGTTATCGACAAGCTGCGCGCTCCCTTGGGAGAGGCGAGTACGTTGCTGGCCGATGCGGATGGGCTCTTTTCGATGCTCCTTCGTATGCTTGGTGATGAGGGTCAGACGCGTAACTACATTCTGCTCGCGCAGACGAACAGCGAGATTCGTTCCGGCGGAGGCTTTCCCGGCTCGATTGGCATCCTGAGGATTACGGACGGAAACATCGAGCTCAGCGATTTCTCGACCATCTACGATCTCAAGGAGACCACGGTTGATAAGGGTGTACGCGCGGGAGTTTCCGACGAAGAGTATGTGGCATACTTCGACGCGATAGCGAGCGATGCTGCCGCACCTACGTTCACGCCGGATTTCAGGCGCTCGGGAGAGATCATCCGTGACTTCTGGACTGGTGCGTATGACGAGCACGTGGATGGCGTCTTTGGCTTGGATCCCATCTTTGTGCAGCGTATGCTTGCCCTTACTGGTGGCGTCGTCGCCGAGGATGGTACCGAGGTCAATGGTGATAACGCGGCCTACGAGTTGCTGAGCAACGTGTATTGGCGGTATGGTTACGACGGTGACGATGCGGGCAACACAGAGGAGGACGCGTTCTTTACCGATGTGGCGAACCGTGCCGCTGACAAGCTGCTCGAGAGCTTGGGTAACGTGGACTTCGAGCAGTTCCTCGAAACCGTCACGAAGTCGGGTGCCGATCATCGCCTGCAGGTATGGATGGCAGACGATCAGGAGCAGGCGTTCGTCGAGAGCGTCGGCATATCGGGAAAGATACAAGACGACATCATGAAGCCAGAGCTAGGTGTCTACGCCAACGACAACACTTGGTCAAAGATCTCGTGGTATCTCGACATCCGCACGGATATGGACGATGGCGTTCGCAACGAGGATGGCACGACCACGTATCACGTCACGGCGCACTTCATCAACAACATCACCGAGGATGAGGCATGGTCGGCACCGATTTACGTGTACGGCACCAACCCTCTCAAGCAGAATCGTGGCGACAGCGTGGACACTATTTACATCATGGCCCCCATAGGAGCGACGATCGGAGACTTCGAGATACATCCGACCCATGAGGGGGAGGGTTTGGAACCGGTTGCGCATGTGCCCGTGTACGATCGCGACATGTGGCGTGCGCAGATACTCATCGCCGCGAAGGGTGACAGCACCTGTACATTCACGCTCACCATGCCGGCCGAAGTGACCGAGCGTCCGACGGTGCGTACCTCGCCGCTTTGCCGCGATTAGGGATTCGCCTTTTTGCTTGCCATGTGCTATACTAGAACGCACGTTCCTTTTGTGCTACGGGAGGCGGGATGGTCATACTGGGCATTGATCCAGGGCTTGCGCATACGGGCTGGGGTATCGTGGAGACACGGGGCTCATTGTGTCGTGCGCGTGCGTATGGTTGTGTGACCACGACGGCCTCCCAACCCTTGGCTGAGCGTCTCGGAGCGATTTTTTCCCAGCTGAGTGATGTCATCGAGCGATTTGGCCCCACACAGCTTGCCATTGAGAAGGTGTTCTTTGGCGAGAACGTCCGCTCGGCTATGGCGACGGCTCAAGCGCGAGGGGTTGCTATCGTGGCGGGTGCCCAGGCGGGACTCGAGGTCGGCGAATACACGCCCATGCAGATTAAGCAGGCCATCGTCGGGACGGGTTCGGCTGACAAGCGTCAGGTGATATACATGGTGCGCAACGTTCTTGCCCTCGATCATGACCCCCGGCCCGACCACTGCGCAGATGCCCTCGCCTGTGCCGTTTACCACGCGAATCTCGTGCGGACGCGTGCGATTACGCGAGACCATGCGTCAGCACAGATGTTCGATCAGGAGTTGGCCCAGGACGCTGCTGACCGCGCCGCAGCCCGCGAGGTCACGGCGGCTGCGACGGCGGCACATCGAGGCACATCCCCTCACGGGCAGAACCCGGCGACACGCCTAAGGCAGAGCAGGAGGTCCACCGCATGATCGTTTCGTTGACCGGAAGGCTTGTCGAGCTTTCGCCAGGTATCGCGGTTCTCGATGTCGGTGGTGTCGGCTATCAGATGGGCATCTCAGCGACGACCGCTGCATCATTGCCCTCCGTCGGCAGTCCCGGCGTGACGCTGCTCACGCGGCTCGTGGTGCGCGAGGGGGCCATCGACCTGTACGGATTTGCCTCTGGGGAGGAGCGCTCTCTCTTTGACCGCCTCACGCATATATCGGGCGTTGGCCCCAAGCTTGCCTTATCGGTGCTCTCCACGTTCTCGCCTCAGGTGCTTGCCGGGGTGGTGGCTGACCAGAGCGTCACTCGCATGGCGAAGGTGCCTGGCGTGGGAAAAAAGACCGCGTCACGTCTGCTCATCGAGCTCGCGGACGTATTTGCCAAGGATGTGGTGCTGAGCAAGCTCATCGCCGCTCCGTCATCGGCTGAGGTGGAGGATGCGAGTGATGAGGGAGCCGTTGATGTAGACGCACTCGAGGCGCTGCTCTCCATGGGATTCACACAGAAGGAAGCACAACTTGCCCTTGAGGGTCACAGGGAAGCCGGGGCGCTCGGCACCGAGGCGGCGCTGGGATACGCGCTCAGGCGTATTGGCGGCAGGGGGTAGGCCATGTGGGAAGCGGATGCGGGAGATTTGTTTGCGGCTGCGGCGACGGATACCTCGAAAGGGCCAGCGCAGGCTCGGCAGCGTGCGGTGACAGGCGAGCTTACGGGCGAGGATCTGGAGGTGGATCGCAATCTTCGGCCCCAGAAGCTTGATGACTACCTAGGACAGGAGCGAGTATGCGCGAACCTTCGCGTGCTCATACAAGCAGCTCGCGGACGTAAGGAGTCACTTGACCACGTGATATTCTCTGGGCCTCCAGGTCTGGGCAAGACCACCCTTGCGGGCATTGTCGCGAACGAGATGGGCGCACATATGCGGGCGACTTCGGGCCCGGCCATCGAGCGCACAGGTGACCTTGCGGCCATCCTCACCAACCTCGAGGAAGGTGACGTACTCTTTGTGGATGAGATCCACAGACTTAACCATCAGGTGGAGGAAGTGCTCTACCCGGCCATGGAGGACTTCTATCTTGATATCGTTATCGGCAAGGGTCCAGCCGCGCGCTCCATTCGTCTGGATGTGCCGCGTTTTACGCTCGTGGGGGCGACCACGCGTACAGGCCTGCTTACCGGTCCTTTGCGTGACCGGTTCGGCATTTCGTATCGTCTCGACTACTATTCGGTGGACGAGCTTGCGCGCATCGTGATGCGCTCAGCACGCATCCTGGGAGTTGAGCTCGACGAGGAAGCCTCTGCAGAGATAGCCTCGCGCAGTCGCGGTACCCCACGCCTGGCGAATCGCCTGCTCAAACGCGTGCGCGACTACGCACAAGTCCGTGCCGGAGGCAAGGTCACATGGGAGGTCGCCGCGGAGGCCTTGTCTTTCTTTGAAATAGACGAAATTGGCCTTGACTGGATGGACGTAAAGATACTGACAGCACTCACACAGACATTCAGGGGCCGTCCTGTGGGACTGACCACGATTGCGAGTGCCGTGGCCGAGGACCCATCAACCTTGGAGGACGTGTACGAGCCCTACCTGTTGCAGCGTGGCCTCATGGTGCGAACGCCCCAGGGTCGCCAGGCGACTCTTGCTGCTTTCGAGCATCTAGGCGTCACTCCGCCGTAGACTTCTGGATAGTGGCAATTACTTCTTTGCCGAAGGGGAGGCTTGCGTTTCGGACTCAACCTCGAACGTCACATGGTCGAGTTCCTCGACGTGTAGGCGAATGAGCCGCTCTATGCCTTGGCGTTTGCGCTCGTCAAGTTCCTTGGGTGTCTCGACGGTGGCGACGATACTACGAACGAGCTTGTGTTCCTTGAGGTCGTAGGTGTCCTCCTCGCCGATGCGATAGCTCACGATATCGGGGCAGAGCACCTGCAGCTCGTAGGTGGTCATTTCGGTGTCGTACGCGTCAACGGCCTCAAATACCGTGCCGGTGGTTGCCATCGCCTGCTGCACGACTCTCACCGAAAAGAACAGGCACGGAACTGCGAAGAGCAGAGACCCTATGATCAGGCCGCGACGCATGGAATGCGAGCGTACGAGTGCCTCGGCCTGCTCGTCGGCCGAGACGATACCGTCGCCGTCGACGTCAGCCTGAAGGGGTACGCGCAATAGCACAAACACTATATGCGCGCCAAACGCGATGAAGACGACGTTGATGAGGAACTCGTAGAGGCCAGCTGCCGTAAAGACGAGGTCTCTGGCTGCGAGTCCGTAGCCTGCGGCACAGAGGGGCGGCATGAGAGCCGTGGCGACGGCGACACCTGCAAGCAACGTGGCGGGTTCTTGTTTGCGCGAGTTGCCGAGGGCTCCGGCGAAACCGCCCACAAATGCGATGATTACGTCCCAGATGGTCGCGCTAGAGTTCGTGAGCAGTGCGCTCGTGGTATTTGCGAGGGGAGAAATCACGAAGTAAAGCGTTGAGGTGGCGAGACATACCGCCACTTGCACCACAAGGCCCACCAGGGACTCGTGCAGGAATCCCGTGTCCACGGATGCCACGGAGTACGCGATCGCAAGCACCGAGCCCATGAGTGGGCAGATGAGCATGGCGCCGATGACGGCCTCGGTAGAGTCCATGTTGAGCCCGATTGATGCGATGAGCATGGCCGCGATGAGCTGGCATACGTGGATGCCGTCGATGACAGCGCTCTCTACAATGCGCTTTCGTATGGTCTTGTAGCGCGCGCGTCCTTCACTGACGTTGAAGAAGCCGCGTATGAGCGCCTTAAGCGATTTTGCGTCCAAAACAAGTCCTCGATTCCTATGGAAGGGTACACGCGGCTACGCCGAGTGAACGGTAGTGTGGGTTGCGCAACTTCTGCAGTGCCATTGCCAGCTCGCCCAGATACACGCGCTCGACGTAATCCGTGACTATGTGGATGTCTGGCACGTACTGGTCCTCAAAGATTTCCAAGAGAAGCGAGCGAAACTCGTCGACGTCATCGATGGTGTCCACGGCAAGATAGACGGCATCGGGTGCGATGAGGGCCATACATGCCGAGACAACGTTGAGCGCCAGCTCGTGCATGCCATCGGCGCTCCACAGGGCATCGCCGTAGCTCATCGCGAGGTCAAAGCTGTGCTCGAAGTACTTAGGTTCACCGGCGAGGTTGAACCTGCCCTTGAGCAGCGTGCCGTCGATGACGGTGCCGAAGCCCCCAGCCTCGTGGCCGAATGCATGACGGTAAAAGACGAGGTTTTCGACTTCGTCCTGGCTTACGTAGCAGCCTACCGCCGCGGCGTTGCAGTTGTTGTCGACGTAGACGGGGATGCCGAGACGACGCGTGAGATGAAGACCGAGGTCGTAGCTCTCGACCGATGCATTCGAGATCGTGACCGTGCCTCGGTAGGTGACGCCGGGGACCGCGATGCCTATAGCATTGAGTCTGCTGACCTCGATGTCGTGCAGGACGAGCGTGTCGATGAGGTCGTCGATGTCGCGGAAGTCGAGCTCGGGCTTTCGGACTGCCCCCTGCGTAACGCCCACTCCGCTTTCGTAGAGGCGATAGCCGAGCCTGAAGTGGTCGCGCATGTAGAAGAGCGTGATGATGAGCACGCGACGATCGTCGGAAAGATCACGCACGGCACGTAGTGTCGCGATGGTTTTGGCATTGTCCGGGGCATCGCGCAGAGCATGGAGCACGAGCCTGAGTGCGGTGCCGGCATCATAGCTGCCAAATACCTTTGCAGGTATCTCAAATACCACCACATTTGGATGGAGCTTCTTCATCTGGGCACGCAGGCTCGCGACTTGAGGCGCAAGCAGTACGACGGCATAGTCGTCGGCTTCCACCATAGCGCGTTCAACAGGTAGGGCGCTGAAATCGTAGTCGAGCGAAAGCGTACGCGCTGCCTCGGCCATCTTTGCGGCAAAGAGCGAGGTTGTGAAGGCAGAGGTGCAGCAGAGGAGGACGTGTGTCGTTGTGCGGGCCTCCTCTTCTGCAAGCGCCTCGGCGAGCTGGCCAAAGAGCTCCTTTGCCCTGGACATGTCATCGAGGGCGAAGTGCAGAAAAAAGAACGGTTCGTTCTCGTGAGCTCGAATAATAAGAAACTCGACGATTTCGGATTCGTTACCGAAGTCGTAGAAGGTGATTTCGGCGCGTGCGCCTTTTGCCTCGATGATTATGTGGTCACCATCGAGTTTCGTAGGTGTGTGGTCGCCCGGTCGCTGAGACAGTATCCAGCCACGAAATGTCTTGCCTATTTCCTGCATGCCATCTCCTTCAGCAGTGCCTAAGCGCCAAGTATAGCCTATGACCACTTTCCCACAGCGGGATCGTGGTCAATATTGACCACGATCCCGCTGTGGGAAAGTGGT
>CACXDP010000157.1 GCA_902766445.1 uncultured Coriobacteriaceae bacterium | reverse complement strand
GGGCGGCTACGACCCGGAGTATGGTCGCGGCGTCTCTTTGGGCGAGGCGCTCGACTGGGACGACGCAGACGGCTCACCCGAGCTGTTCGTCGATGTCATCGAGGCGGGCGGCGAGGACGGCGGCGCGTGGTCGTCACGCGAGCGGAGAATCCTCGCGACGGGCATCTTGGACGCCGCGATCCTCGACGACCTCAATCTGGCGCGTGCTTTCGGCAAGGCGTACCGCGACCGTCTGCGATACGTCGCCGAGGCTAGGCGTTACTATAGCTTCGACGGGCGGCGCTGGGACAGCGGAGCGAAGGGCGACCACCTCGCCGCCGAGTGCTGCAAGCAGTTCGTCGTGCTCCTCACCAAGCTCATCACCCGCGTGGAGGACGACGAGCGACGAAAGCTCCTTCTTTCGTGTGTCGTCGCGTACAACGGTCAGGCCGCGCGCGCTAGATTGCTCAAGGACGCGAGGAGCACGCCGTCCCTGCTTGCGAGCGTCGCCGACTTCGACCGGGACCTCGACCTGCTCAACCTTGAGAACGCCACGCTGGACCTGCGGACGATGGAAGCCCACCCGCACCGCGCCCAAGACATGCTCACGAAGCTGGCGGGATGCAAATACGACCCGGACGCATCAGACGGGCCGTGGGAGCGGTTCCTGCTTGAGTCCTTCCAAGGCGACGTGGAGGTTGTGCGCTACCTGCAGCAGCAGGTGGGGCTTGCGCTGTGCGGCGACACGCATCTTGAGAGGATGCACTTTCTCTACGGGGTCACGCGGAGTGGCAAGTCCACGACATGCCGGGTGCTGCAGGTATTGTTCGGCGACTACGCGGTTGGCGTGTCGTCGGCGACCATCACCAAGCAGCGACGTTCCGGGCAGGCCGCGTCAGGCGACCTCGCGCGACTCGACGGAGTGCGGTTGGGCATCATTCCCGAGCCACAGCTGGGGATGCAGCTGTCAAGCGAGATCATCAAGTTGATCACGGGAGGCGACCCCATCACGGCGCGTCAGCTCTATCAGTCCGAGCGCGACTTCACGCCGCACGTCAGCCTTTGGGTTGCATCGAACCACGTGCCGCTGATTGACGATCAAACCGTGTTCGAGTCCGGTCGCATTTGGGTGTTACCATTCGACCGACACCTCGACGACGACCAGCAGGACAAGGGCCTCAAGCGCCGCCTGTGCTCACCACGCGCATTGTCAGGCGTGCTCAACTGGGTTATCGAGGGCCTGAGGTCGTTCCGCGTGTCGCCGCTCGACCCGCCGAGCACCGTGGTTGAGGCGACGGTCAGGTTTGCCGGGGAGACAGACGAGACGCAGCGTTTCGTGGACGAGGCGCTCGTGCGGGACTGCACCTCGTACATGACCGGGGGCGAGGCGTTCGACCTTTACAGGCAGTGGCGCGGAAGCCCGGTTGGGGAGCTGGGGAAGCAGGGATTCCTTGGGGCCTTGCGCCGTCTGGGGATGCTGTGCGACCGCGCGACGGTTGACGGCCACAGGCGGGTGAAGAACGTGATTCTTGGTTTCAGAGCGAGGTAGACGGGACGTGGCCCACTTTGGCCTTTTTTTGAAAGACCTTTTTATTTTCCCTATACGCGAAGGGGTTTATTTGAAAAAGGGCCAAAAGGGCCACACCATGGTTTACCTGCGAAAACGTCAACACAACCTGTGGATATAAAACGAAAAAGGAGACTCACAATGTACGGATTTCCAAAGACTTGTCCGTTAACCCGCGATAACTGCGGGCAGAGTTGCGCGTGGTGGGAGCCGAGGGGCGGCGATAGCCCGTGCGTCCTCTCGAACATCGCGCGTGATCTAAGCTCCATCGACCACCAACTCTCGCGAGGCAACGTCGCCGAATTGGCACGCGCGGCGAGGAGAGAGCGCGGATAGCGCGGCATCACCATCACACAGGCCACGCTCCTCGCGCATCGGGGGGCGTGGCCTTTTTCGTTTTGGATCACGACCATCGAGGTGCGGTAAAGCCCTTTACCATTTGTGGTATAGTCGTGCTAGTAAATGCCAGTAAGCAACAGTGATGCACGGACGTAAATGCATAATGTAACGCGTTTGTGCATAGAGAAAGGGGTGGCGGATGCTTCTCACGACGCGCGAGTACGCGCGAATGCAGGGATTGGACGAGAGGGCCGCGCGGCGAATGTGCGAGACGGGCAAGGTTCCAGCCGTGCGCATGGGCGGCGGATGCTGGCTCATCCAGCACGACGAGGAAGAGGACAAGGACGCGCACGAGGCGGACGGGAGGGCGTGACATGGGGCTTAAGGTGATAGTCGGCTACGTCACGCCGACGCAACCCCTCGTGAGGACCATATGCAACCCGTCGCACGTACAGGCCATTCACGCGATGATAGCGATAGAGTCGCGGCAGCCGTGGGACATGGAGAAGCAACAGTTTGTTGGAAGGCACCTAGAGTGGAGAGTGGTTGAAGATGAGTAACTTTGTTCGGACCAACATAATCGACGCAACCGACAAGAACGGCAGGCTCGTGGCCGAGCTGGACGGGAGCGACGTCCTAAAGGCCGCGCGGGAGTTCGCCCACGCATGGGAAAACGGGCTTATCGAGCGCATAAACAACGGCGAGGGTCCGACCATGACGAGTGACGAGCTTAAAGCCATTTCGTCCCACGCGTGGAAGTCGCGGGACGGCGTTCGGTTCGTGCGCCGCTACATGGACGGGACGAAGGCCGAGTACCCGGAGGGGCAGAGCTTCACGGGAATCAAGCGCACCAACCTAGCGTCGCGCGTTGAGGATGCCGTCAACAAGCTTTCGCACACGGCATGGACGCGCGGCATGAAACGCATCGAGGAGGAGACGAAGAGGCTCGACGCGGAGCTTGCCGTCACCGACGCGAAGAGGTACGCGGAAGGGCTGGCCGAGGTCCAGGCGCTCGACTCGAAGAACCAGCTAAAGGCCGCAATCCTCGCAATGTCCGACCCCGTGGCAAGGGCGCAGATGAAGGCGAAGTATGCCGAGCTGTTCGACCACGACGCGCTCAGCCAGATGGCGCAGGAGCGGAGCCACGCGAGCCACGCCGAGAAGTAGCGAGGCGAGAGGGTGGGGAGGATACCCCGCCCCCGCCCACCAAGGCGAACGTCGGCGCATACCGCCGACACACTCTCAGCCCAAACCACAATATTTTCTCTCGAAGCAAAAAAGGAGGCATCCATGCCCAGAGCCGTGAAGACACGTCCGAGACGGTACTTCGAAGCCGTGCGCGAGGCCGCGCGAGACCTTGAGCGCATCCACAGCCAACTGGCGCAGGGCGTGCCGAGACAGATGGAGGAGGTCTTGCGCGGGCGGGAGAGGGCGGACAAGGAGACCATCGGGCGGGCGCTCACCATCCTCTACGGGCGCGACGGCGAGGGCGGATTGTGTGCCGTCCGCACGCCGCTCTACGCAACCGTCCTCAGCGAACGCTACGTGAACTGCCAGACGTGGAAGCAGATTGCCCAGGGCCTCGGTTGCTCCACGAATTGGGCGCGTGTCGTCGGCAACAACGCGCTGCAAGCAATCGACTGTTTGGGGCTTTTGGACGGGCGGGACGGCTAGTCATGCTTTACGCGATGGCAGAGCCAATGGTCATAACGACCAAGGCCGGAGACACGCTGACCGTGCGCGGGTTCGCGAGCCCGACGAAGCTCACGGAGTCGTCCGTAAGGCTTGAGGTCTCGCTGTTGAATGCTCAGGTAGCCGCCGAGCTGCGAGACGCGACGATAGAGATCAGGGGCGACGAGTACCGCGTCGTCGGCAACCCGTTCCCATCGCGCGTCGGCGGGAGGGCCGTCGTTCGGATCATGGCGTGGAGGGCGTTGTTCGACAGTCGATGCACCCTTCGCGACTCGCGCAACGGCGACATCGCGACACCGTGCAGGATGCTGGGTGGCGTCCACGACGAGCTGGACAGCATGGGCAGGTGGCGTCGGACGGTATCCATCCACGTCGCCCCGGGCGTGTGGCATGACGGCATCACCGCGTTCGAGTTCGACGGCAAGGAGTTCCGAATCGTGGCGACAAACCGCGTGGCCGAGTCCGAGGAGGGCGTCTTACTCACGGGCGAGCAGGAACCGCTTTAGAAAAGGCACCGGACGATTCACCGCGTCTGGATTTGCGCGTGTACCTGCGACCTCGACCCAATGTGCGCCAATCGGTTGCGCATCTTATACCAAAACTAAACACCTATTTCGCCTATGCGATTGCATCCACGGCACATCCTTTAGGCGCATATGCCAAGCGTGCGGAGTCTTGCTATACGTGTTGTTGGTTGCGTTTTATTTCCTGCATTTAGAGCTAAGTTGCAGGGCTACCTATGCACCGTTCTCAGGCGTAGCGTTAGGGCAAGCGTAGACGTGCGTACAAGCCTTTTCTCAGCGCAAACGACTAGTAACCCATTCTCGACGCGACAGGGCCTAGAACGCCTACCAGAGACGGCACAGAAGCGACGTATGGAAGAGCCACATGTGGGCGTCTGGCATCGAGGGCGACCACTACGGAGAAATCACGCAGCCACATGTGGTCACGTGACCTCACGACCGAGATCACGAACGGGCAGTGTGGACGACGCTCTTCCATATTTCGCACATATCAGAGGCGACGACATAGGCGTGGTTCCGTCATGGTCCCGTCGCGGTTCCGCGCGAAAGTGGTTCCGTTTTGGTTCCGTCGCTGGTTCCGCTGGGGGTATAGCAGCCTAGAAAACACAAACAGGTCAACCAAACAATATGGTTGACCTGCGAAAATGTCTGGTGGGCGATGACGGGTTCGAACCGCCGACCTTGTGCTTGTAAGGCACCTGCGCCACCACTGCGCCAATCGCCCGTAGGAGACATTGTAGCAGAGTCTTGCCCAATGTGTGCCCACAATCGTAATGTGGCTAAAATCCCAGCTCGTCGTTGACCATGATTACGTGGATGCGGTCCTCGTGCCTCGAGTACCGCGTGATGAGGAACTGGCAGCAGATGGTGTCGGGCGACTTGCAGTTCATGCATGAGCCGGTCTTGCAGCAAGGCGTGTTCAGTCCGAAGCGCTGCGCGTTGATGGGGGCGGCCACGTTGCGCGCACGCTTCATGGCACCGTCGAGGTCGTCGCAGACCTTGTTCATGCCTATCACAAAAAGGACCTTCTTTGGTCCCTGCGCGATGGCCGACACGCGGTTCGCGTTGCCATCGATATTGACCAGCTCGCCATCCTCGGTCATCGCGTTCGCTCTCGAGAGAAACACGTCGGCGTCGTAGGCGGCGAGCATGGCGGCGCGCTTGTCCTCGTAGGCGTCGCGATCGATGAAGTTGTAGTTCCCCTCCTTGAGCGCCGCGGGAAGGCCGATGGCATGCACGCTCTCGCCACCACCCATGGTGACGCTTGAACCTTCGGGAATGAGCTCAAGGGCCAGCTTCAGCGCCTCTTCCTTGCTCGCGGCATAGTATCCCGTCATATTGCGGGACTTGAGTCCCTTGAGCACCTTTTGTGCCAACAGTTCATTGCGCTTGTATACGTTCTGGTTCATGTGAATCCTCTCCTCGACCATACCGAACCACAGCTTATGACCATACCATACTTGGCTCTTGAGCACCGTGCGTTATGCCGTGCTGATGCCGGACTCCAGTCTGCCTTCTGGCTCAAGCGCGCTATACTGGACGATGCGATGATGGGGCAGCAAATGACGACGCGGGAGGACCTATGGAGAACGTGACCACGCTTGAATCGTTGGTGGATTTGCTGGCGGCAAGGGGATTGCTCGCTGCCGCGCAGATTCAGGAAGACGTACGTGTCACGGGTGCCGATTCCGACTCGCGCGTAGTGCGTCCGGGCAATGTGTTCGTTTGCAAGGGTGCGGCGTTTCGCACGGCATACCTCACCTCCGCGCTGGAGAAGGGTGCCGTCGCCTACCTGTGCGACAGCGCCCATGCCGACGACTTGATGGCAGCCGCGCCGAACATGTCTCGCATCGTCACGACCGACGAGGGATTCCGCGAGGCCATGGGACTCGTTGCGTGTGAGGCGTGGGGACATCCCGACCTCGATCTGCCGCTGCTTGGCATCACGGGCACTAAGGGCAAGTCCACCTGCGCGTATATGGTGCGTGCCATCGTGGACGCTGCGTATGGCGACGGCCGCTGCGGCGTGATGGGTTCCATCGACATGTACGACGGTATCGAAAACATCGAGAGCGTCAACACGACGCCCGAAGCTCCCGACCTTTGGCGCCACATCGCGAATGCGCGCGACTCTAAGCTCGCCACGGTGGCGATGGAGGTGTCGAGCCACGGTCTCAAATACAACCGCGTGGACGGGTTGCACCTCGCGGCTGGCGCATTCCTGAATCTCGGACGCGACCATATTTCTGCCGCCGAGCACCCCGATTTCGAGGATTACTTTGCCTCGAAGCTGCGCATCTTTGGGCACACGTCGGTGGGCGTCGTCAACTTGGAGACTGACCGCGTAGAAGAGGTTCTTGCCGCCGCGCAAGTCTGTCAGCGAGTCGTGAAGCTCTCGGCGCAGGGTCGAGAGCGTCCGGCGGGTGTGGCCGACATCTGGGCATCCGACATCCAGCCAGAGCTGGGCTGCGTCCATTTCGTCGCGCACACACCCACGTGGACAGGCAAGGTCACCATCTCGATGCCGGGCCTCTTCAACGTGGACAATGCCCTTGCGGCCATAGCGCTCGTTGCCGAGTTGGGCATCGGCGAGGAAGCTGTGCGCGAGGGACTGGCTCACGTGCGCGTGCCCGGTCGCATGGAGCTCATCCCCACCTTTGACCCCAAGGTCATCGGTCTCGTAGACTACGCGCACAACAAGCTCTCGTTCCGAAGGTTCTTCTCTTCCGTGGCCGAAGAGTTCTCCGGCAAGGCCGTCATCGCGCTCTTTGGGGCGCCAGGCTGCAAAGCCTACGAGCGTCGTGCCGTGCTGCCTCAGGAGGCGGCCAAATGGGCAGACGTGCTCATCTACACCGAAGAGGACCCGGCCTATGATCCTGTGGAGGAGATTTGTGCGCAGATGGCCGAAGCCACGCCGGAAGGCGCGCG
>CACXDP010000156.1 GCA_902766445.1 uncultured Coriobacteriaceae bacterium | reverse complement strand
TATATTACACCGACTCAAAATGCCGTGTCCTTTGAGCCGCCGAGGAGCGGCATCGCCCTTTTGGGTTGGAGTGTCGATGGGGTACTGTACATGCCGGATACGAGAATTCCCGTCATGAAGCATCTGACGCTCACGGCGGTATGGGACACGCCATGGCAGAGATTGCAGAAAAAGGTCAGTGATGCAGCTAGCGGTGCCACGATCATGCTCGACGCAGATGTAACAGCGTTATTCGAGGAGGATCCCATCACCATACCCGAGGGCAAGACCATCACGTTGAACCTTGCGGGACACACGCTTGATCGCGGTCTGAAGTACGAGGAGGCACAGAAGAATGGTAGCGTCATAGAGAATCATGGCACGCTGACCATCACGGGTGGTGGCACAATCACGGGCGGAAACGCCCATGAACGTGGTGGCGGTATCCTGAATCGGGGCCATCTTACGGTAGAGAGCGCTACGGTGAGCGGTAACACGGCAACGTTCACTGGTGGCGGCATCTATTCTACCGGAACGAATGGCAGCAAGGGTACCTTGGTTCTGGACGGCGCAACTGTTGAGAACAACTTCGCCGCTAACCGAGGAGGAGGCATCTACTGTGATGCTGCAAACATGGCTACGGTCAGTATTGCCGGGACGGTGGTGAATGGCAACATGGCGAATATGGGTGCGGGCATTGTGCTGTATGGAGCTAGCGACACAGTTGCGACCATACGGAACTGCACCATATCGAACAATGCGACGATGGACTATAAGGGCGGAGGTATCGAATCAATATCTGTGCCTCTTGATATCTTCGATTCGACGTTCGAAGACAACAAATCCTATGAGGGAGGGGCGATTTGGACCGATGAAACCCTACACGTCTATAACACGCGGATTGCGGGCAACGAGGTAAATGGCGACGGTGGCGGAATATATTGCTATACACGGTGTCAAGAGCTCACGTTAGCAGGCGTGACGATTACGGGGAACACGGCGCTCAACCGAGGAGGCGGTGTATGCACGTATGCTCGACGCACAATTCTAGCCGGTGTCGAGGTCACGAATAATAACGTTAAGCAAATGTCTGGTGGTGGCATATTTGCGGCAGCTGCAGATGAAGCTGACGTAGGGGTATTCCTGGAGAGCTATGACTCGGTATACGCTTCGGGCGATCCGTCATCGGACGTGCCGAGGGGATTCATCGTAAGCGAAAACACCGGGACAGTCACTGCCAGCAACCTGTTTACGAGATCGAGAATAAAAGTCAATACGGATTTAGGTGAGGAGAGTGCCATAGGGGTTACGGTTGTCTCGTCGCCGACCGAGACAAACCCGTTCATAGTCACGATGGGCCTCCCGAACAGCGGTAGCGACGGCTCAATCTTTGTGAGCGACAGGGAAGAGTATCGGTGCGGGCTTAATGCGGATGGTGAGGTGATTCTTGGTATACCTGCCGCCGTGAGCTTCGATGCGGGTGCCGGCTCGGGTACGATTGAGCCGATTGAGTCCGTATGCGGAGCTGTCTCCATCCTGCCTCAATGCACATTCGACCCGCCGACGGGATGCTCGTTCATAGGCTGGAGTGTGGCCGGGGCGACGGAGCTCAACGACGAGGGTTCGACGATCAATGTGCACGGTGACACCGTCGTCACAGCGCGTTGGAACTTGCCGTGGGCAAACCTTCAGGAGCAAATCAACAAAGCGAAGAACGGTGATACGGTTAAGCTGTCAGTAGACGTGAAAGCTGAATCGAGCGACGTTGCCATTACCATACCCGAGGACAAGACCATTACGCTCGATCTTGCGGGTCATACGATTGACCGCAACCTAGCCAAGGAGAGCGCGAGAGAAGCGGGCAGTGTCATAGTGAACAACGGCACGCTCATCCTTACGGGTGGCGGCACAGTGAGGGGCGGCAATACCACTGGAGACGGCGGCGGCATCTATAACGCTGGCACGCTCACCATTGAAGAGGTTACGCTGAGCGGTAACGTGGCAGCGAGGAGCGGAGGAGGCGTACGCAACGCGGATGCGAGCACGCTTACGTTGCGCGATGCCGTGATGAGCGGCAACACTGCAAAGGCTTCTCATGGCGGTGGCATCTACAGTTCTGGGAACCTAATCATCGAAGGCGCGAGCATCACGGACAACACGGCTGGCAATCAGGGAGGTGGCGTGCTCTTCGCGAAGGGTTCTCAGATGAGCATTTCTGGCATGGTCGTGATATCTGACAACAAGGCAGGCAACGGAAATAACGTCTATCTGCGTCCACAGACGTGCATCGACGTGACTGGTCAGCTTGACGAATCCTCGAGGGTGGGCATAACGAGTGAAACACTACCTGTCGCCGAGACACCGGTCGTATTTACTTCTGGCCTTGAAGGTAAGGGCGACGAGCTGAGATTCACGAGCGACAAAGCAGATTATCTCATCGGTGCCAGTGAGGATGGCGAGGCACTACTGGGTGTTCCCGTGACGGTCAGCTTTGATGCTGGCGGTGGTCAGGGCGACATGGCAAACGTCCAAGTGGCGTGCGGTGGCTGGTGGAAGCTTCCTTCTTGCGAGATGCAGGGTTTCATGGGTGACGCATTCGCAGGATGGACTGTGGTGGGCGAGTCCCGCGTTCGTTGGCCGGGGCAGCGGATGATGGTGACGAAGGACATCGAGCTCATGGCCACATGGACCGACGCGACCATCATAGCGTTCCCCGCATTCCGCACGGTCTCACTCGTGCTATCGGGACGTATCGGCGTGAACTTCTTTGCGGACCTCACGATGCTTACTGAGGAGGAGCGCGAAGAATGCTACGTGACCTTCACGGTGAACGGAAAGTCGCAGGACGCTTCCTATGACGTCAACAACACAGACGCAAAAACCGGCAAGTATCACGGCTTCACCTGCTATGTCTCTTCCATTCAGATGGCCGAGGCCATCAAGGCCACGCTCCATTATGGTGGGGAGCGTACTGTCTCCATGAACTATTCGGTGGAGGACTACGTCAAGTATGTCGACGAACACCAGAGCTACTTCACCGAGCGGACGATTGCGCTCGTCAAGGCCATTGCAGACTATGGTCACTACGCTCAGCCGTTCCTCTCTAAGCAGAATGGGTGGACCATCGGCAAGGACTATGCGGAGATGAAGACGTACTACACTGATTCCTACGATGCCGACGCGATCAAGGCGAGCCTTGCTGAGTATATGCCCGTGAAAGCCATTGGTGGCACGAAGGTCGGCGGCACGAGCCTATCTCTTAGGCTTGATGCCGGTACGCGCCTCGAAGTGTTCCTCAAGCCTGCGGAGGGGCAGACCCTTTCGGTGGATGACGTAACGGCGTCGTTTGCCGCCAACGGCAAGGATCCGACGATTACGATGCGCAGCGACGGGCGTCTTTCGGTTTGCGTGGACAACGTCTCGGCCCATCAACTGGGCGTACCTCTCATCATCAAGTCGGGCGGCAAGGAGATTCTTCGCGCGAGTGCATTATCCTATGCCTACATTGCCTTCGGCTCCTTGCCTGAGAGCACGCCAATCATGTGTGCCCTCTACCAGTACCATGCGGATACGCTTGCGCTTCGAGGATGATGTAAGTGAGATTCCACATTGTGACAAGAATATAACAGGGGTGTATAATATGCATATTGTGCGAGTCTTATCCATCGTTCGTGACCTCAGTACGCCGGCGCAGCCAAGCAGATAGGAGACAGCTCATGAAGTTCAAGGACATAGCTAGAGAGGGTGTCACGCGCCGTGGCTTCATGCAGCTGGCGGCTGGCCTCATCACTACTATCCCAGGAATGATGGTCTACCCCGTCACG
>CACXDP010000155.1 GCA_902766445.1 uncultured Coriobacteriaceae bacterium | reverse complement strand
GAGTCGGTCTGGTTGCGGACCTCAATCTCGTCCTTCTTTGCCTTGTCCTCCTCGGCGTGGGACTCGGCATCACGCACCATGCGCTCGACCTCGTCGTCGGAGAGGGCCGTGGAGCCGGAGATGGTAATCTGCTGCTGCTTGCCAGTGCCCTTGTCCTTGGCGGTGACCTTCACGATGCCGTTGGCGTCGATGTCGAAGGTAACCTCGATCTGGGGCACGCCACGGCGAGCTGCCGGGATACCGGTCAGGTTGAACTTGCCGAGGGACTTGTTCTCGCGAGCCAGCGGACGCTCGCCCTGGAGGACGTTGATCTCGACGGAGGTCTGGTTGTCAGCCGCGGTGGAGTAGATCTCGGTCTTGGACGTGGGGATGGTGGTGTTGCGATCGATCATCTTCGTCATGACGCCACCCATGGTCTCGACACCAAGGGAGAGCGGGGTCACGTCGAGCAGCAGGATGCCGGAGACGTCGCCCGTGAGAACGCCGCCCTGCACTGCCGCGCCGTCGGCTACGACCTCGTCGGGGTTGACCGACATGTTGGGCTGCTTGCCCGTGATCTGACGCACGAGGTTCTGCACGGCCGGCATACGGCTGGAGCCGCCGACCAGGATGACCTCATTGACCTCGGAGATGGAGATGCCGGCGTCATGCAGGGCCTTAGTGACAGGACCCTTGCAGCGGTCGAGCAGGTCGCGCGTGATGCGCTCGAACTCGGCGCGAGTGAGGGTGTAGTCGAGGTGCTTGGGGCCTGTCGCGTCAGCCGTGATGAAGGGCAGGTTGACCTGGGCCTGCTGGGCGCTGGAGAGCTCCTTCTTTGCATTCTCGGCAGCCTCCTTGAGACGCTGCAGTGCCATGGGGTCGCGGCGAAGGTCGATGCCGTTGTCGGCCTGGAACTTGTCAGCCAGCCAGTCGATGACCTTCTGATCCCAATCGTCGCCACCGAGGTGGTTGTCGCCGTTGGTCGCGAGGACCTCCACGACGCCGTCGGCAAGGTCGAGCAGAGAGACGTCAAAGGTGCCGCCGCCAAGGTCAAATACGAGGACCTTCTGGTCGATGTTCTTCTTGTCAAGGCCGTAAGCGAGGGCTGCGGCCGTCGGCTCGTTGACGATGCGCTGGACGTTGAGGCCCGCAATCTTGCCCGCGTCCTTGGTGGCCCGACGCTGCGCGTCATTGAAGTAGGCCGGGACGGTGATGACCGCATCAGTGACCTTCTCACCGAGGTACTTCTCGGCGTCAGCCTTCATCTTTGACAGAATCATCGCGCTGATCTGCTCGGGCGTGAAGTCCTCGCCGCTGATCTCGACGACGGCGCGGCTGCCGGTGCCGGACTTGACCTTGTAGGGCACGGTCTTCATCTCGGAGCTGACCTCGTCGTAGCGACGGCCCATGAAGCGCTTGATGGAAAAGACAGTGTTGGTCGGGTTGGTGACAGCCTGGTTCTTTGCCGCCTTGCCGACGATGCGGTCGCCGTCGGAACGGAAGCCGACGACGGAGGGAGTGGTGCGGTCGCCCTCGGCGTTGACGATGATCGTGGGCTCGCCACCCTCGAGGATAGCCATTGCTGAGTTAGTGGTGCCAAGGTCGATACCAAGAATCTTTGCCATAAGAGTCGTTCCTTTCGTCTGGCGCCAGCCACCGTTGGCCGACGCGCGTGCTTAACACTCGTAGTATTCCCCTGCGCAACGATTGTATACATAATCTAAGTCGGATTGTGTTAGATTTTTTGCGTCATGGACAAATAGCACACATTTTTTGACCACGATCCCGCTGTGGGAACGTGGTCACTCACGCCAAAGAGGCGCCCTCAGAGAGAGGACGCCTCTAGGGTGGAGTCGAATTGATGCCTTGGCGCTATGCGATGGTGAAGACCTGCCTCGCGAGCACCTTCTTGTCGAAGGAGATGAGCTCCTTCACCTCGACCTCGACATCTGTCGTGGTGTCGCGCAGCTTATAAGCCTGCGTGACAGCAATCGAGTTGCCCTTCTTGATGTCCGTCGTGTAGTTACTATCTCCCTCGATGTCGGCAAGCGCCGTCTCGCACTCAATACCGCCCTGATATACCTCCGTAATCATAGACCAACCAAAAGACGCGGGATCATCGTTTGAAACGTTCGTGAACGTGTACGTAATGAACACGCAAGGGTCTCCGCCCCAGTCCGTGCCCACGCTGCAATTGTCGATGGACACGGCGTACTTGGAATCCGGAGTCTCGCCAGAGGAAGACGCCTCTGCCGCGCTCGTATCGGCGGGCTTCTTTTCCTCCTCAGCCTTTTCTTCAGCCTTTTCCTCGGCCTTAGAGTCGCTTGCCTGCACCGTCTCCTGCGAGGAGGCAGAGTCGCTTTTCTTCTTGCCAGAACCGCCCGCAACCGCACCTATGATTACCAAGGCTATGACAATAAACCCGACTACCGTGGCAATCTTTTTGATTATCTTCATACGAATTCCCTCCCAGATCACGAGACCACAAGTCAAAGCCGATGGTATGTGTACACGAGTGAGATTTCCTCAGCTGGCAGCTGAATTCTTGGCTCGGCCGAAGACGAGCACTACTCTCCTTGCACTCCCAGGGCCAGCATCGCCACCGCGACGACGAGGATAAGGCCCAAAAGGACAAGGATTACCGTTGCCACGAGCAATGCGATGAGCGTCCACAGAGGACGGCTGTGCGGCCGGATGATGTTATCCGTGTAATGTCGCAGCACGATCCACGCAGCAACGAGCGCACCAAGCGCAAAAACGGGTCCCGAGAACGAAGCTGCCAGCATGCGGTTGTCCTTGGGAGCAACCCATGTGATCAGATCCGCAAGCACAATAAATGCCACCCAGAGTCCGGAGGCTAAGAGCACAAGCTGCGTCAGAACCTTACGCCATGTGAGCGGCTGACGACGCATGAACCGAATGCGATCCGCCACACTCATCGAAAACGACTCCGCCGGCACGCTCTCCTCCTCCGGCGTCCACGCGTGACCGTTGTCGTCGTTAGATACATCATGCTTATGCGAGGAATCGACCGAAGCACTGCCTGACCGCACTCCGATCAACGATGCGGCAAAGTCTGCCGCCGTCTGGTAGCGCGCACTCGGCTCAAACGCACATGCGCGCTCCATGACGGCGCGCAACGGCTCGGGTAGTGATTCGTCCTCGGGCAGCTCAAGGCCATCTGCCTCTACGGGCATCGAGCCCCTAAGGAGGCAAGAAAGCAATCTACCAATGGCATACACGTCAGACCGGGCATCGCTCTGGGCAAATCCGTACTGTTCTGGTGCGGCAAAGCCCCACGTACCCAAGGGCGTCGTGTCCCGTCGGGCTTCTTCGTCGTGCATACGGGCCACGCCCAAGTCTATGAGACAAGTGCGACTGCGCAGGCCTCCTGCTACCGCAGCGAATCTGATGACGACGTTTCCAGGTGAGATGTCGCGATGGATGATGCCAACCCCATGCAGGGCTGACGCCGCGTCGCACAAGCCGATCGCAATGTCGAGCGCATCTTCGACGGGGAGTGGCGTGCCTCGATCAAGCATCTCACGCACACTGACTCCCTCAATATACTCACACACCACTACGAGCTGGTCAGGTAGGTCGTAGATGCGTTCCACGCGCGGGAGCTGATTGTGCCTCAGATTGGCAAGAGCCTCCCACGCGTCACGATTTCCCAGCTCGCGGGGAATGCGTTTGCGCACGAACACCCTTCCCTGCAAGGAGCGGACCAACTCTGTGTCACCCTGTGGCTTGCGCGCCAGTACCCGGAGTACCTCGTACGAGTCGTCCAGCTCAAGAGCCGCCATGAGCTCCGCATCCGTCATACGTCGCCATCCCTCTCCTCAGGTGCGACGAGGGTCTTTTCGCCCAAACGGTACAGCTCGTCATCGCATTGCGCGCGGGTCATGCCCTCGTTGAGGCAGTAAATAATGATGGCGTCACGCCGTACCTTGCACCACAGCTCAGAGGCGCCAGCCAAGCGCAAGAGGCGCTGCGCCTCGACTAGAGTGCAGCGCAGACCAAAGGCAAGCATGATGGCATTGTCACGGCCTATGTGACGCACTCCCTGAAAAACCTGATAGGCAAAGGTGGTATTGAGTCCGGACGCGCGAATGACGTCCGCACGCTTCATGCCCCTGTCTGCCAGGAGCGCACGCGCATAGTCAGCGAGCGTTCGCTCGGGCAGCTCGACCGAAGAGAGGTATGCCTCTGGCGACGTACTCGAAAGCAGCTGCTCAAGCAGATCGTCGGTAAGTCTCTCTGGCTGCATGACGAGCCTCCTTTGCGAACAAGTGAATACTCAAACAACGGCTCCCGTCCACGCACGAATCAGCGCGCGAACGGGAGCTCCTCCTTTACTTAGACGGCGGCGCGGCCGCGCGCGAAGGCGGCGAGGTTTGCGTCCACGGTCTTTGGGGGGACGCGACGACGGATAGCATCTTCCCACTCGGTCTCCGCGAAGGGCAACGCCGTGGAGAGCGCGCCGACAAGCACCACGTTCGTGGAACGGGGGCTACCCACCTCACGTGCGATGCCTCCGGCGTCGATGACGGTGGCATCGATGGCTGCGAGTTTCTCGTCGATGCCCTCGGGCATCTGGCATACGCCGATGTTCACGGGGACCGGGGTTATCCGCTCGTCGTTGACGAAGAGACGCCCGCCCTCGCGCACGAACTGCTGCGCGCGCAGGGCCTCGATGGACTCGAAGGCGACCACGATGTCGGCACAGCCGGGGTCACAGATCATGGACTCGACCTTCTGGCCCACGCGCACGATCGTAGAGACCGAGCCGCCGCGCTGGCTCATGCCGTGGATTTCGGAGACCTTGACGTCTAAGCCCGCATCGGCCGCCACCATAGCCAGGAGCTGGCCCGCGAGGATGGTGCCCTGTCCGCCCACGCCCACGAGCAGGATGGTCTTCGTCTCGTCAAGCGTAACCTTCGCGCCGCCCTCCGCGACGCCGTAGTTGGTTGAGGTGTCGTGTGGCATGGCGTTAGGCCTCCTTCGAGATGCAGCCAAACGGACAGGTCTGGGCGCATTGGCCGCAGCCGATGCACTGATTTGGATCGATGACGGCATGGCCCGTCTCGTCGCGACCAAGGGCCGGGCAACCAATCTGGACGCAGCGCCCACAGCGACGGCAGTCACGGATGACGGGGATGGGGCCACGGCTGCGATCGAGCAGGCGGCACGGAGCCTTAAATACGATAACCGAGAGCTTGTCGGTATGGGCGACGGCCGACTTCAGCGCAGCGCGGATCGCGGCGGCGTCCTGCGCATCCACAACCTCGATCTCATCCACGCCGATGGCCTCGCAGAGCTTGACGAGGTCGAGCTGCTTGCCAGCAGGTACGTCGAGCGGGTTTACCCGAGCGGCTTGGTCAGTGAGGGTAACGCCGTTCACGGGGTTGCCCTGTGTGCCGGTCATGGCCGTGGTGCGATTGTCGAGGATGCAGAGCGTCCCCTTGCCACCGTTGTAGACCGTGCCGAGCAGGCTCGTGATGCCGGAGTGAGCGAAGGTGGAGTCGCCGATGACGCCCACCACGGGTCTCTTTGTGCGCTCTCCTGCGCCGGCCAGCTCCATGCCGTGGGCCATCGAGAGGGACGCGCCCATGTCGATGACGGAGTCCACGGCGCGGAAGGGCGCGACGGCACCGAGCGTGTAGCAGCCGATGTCACCGGTCACGATGGCCTTGATGCGACGCAGCTCGACGTAGACCAAGCGGTGCGGGCAACCTGCGCAGAACGCGGGCGGGCGGGGCGGCAGGCCCTCGGCAGCGCTCAGATGCGCAGGCTCGGCAACGCCGAATGCTGCGCGGATGTGGGCAGGGGTGATCTCGCCCGACCTTGGCAGACGACCCGCCGGAGGCTCGGCAACCTCGATGCCCAAGGCACGCACACGGGTCTCGAAATACGTGCAGGCCTCCTCCACGACGTAGAGCTTCTCGACCTGAGCCGCAAACTCCGCAAGCTCGGCAGGCGGCAGAGGCCAAGAGACACCCAGCTTGAGAACGGATGCCTCGGGCAGGGCCTCGCGCACGTGCGTGTAGAGCGCGCCAGAGCACACGATGCCCACGTTGCGGTCGCGCAGCTCCATGCGGTTGAGCTCAGTCTGCTCAGCCCACGCGATGAGCTCATCCTCGCGATCGTTCGCCGCAAGCGTACGCCGCACGGCATTCGCGGGCATCATAACGAACTTCTCGGGACGGCTTTCGTAGGCACGCGGCTCGACCTCCACGCGCTCGCCCTCAACCTCGACGAGGGTCTTTGTGTGGGCGATGCGCATGGTCTCGTGCAGCATCACCAGCGTGTCAAAGCGCTCGGAAATCTCAAACGCGGCCTGGGCCATCTCGTAGGCCTCTTGGCTGTCTGACGGATCCAAGCAGGGAATGCGTCCGAAGGCCGCATAATGGCGGCTGTCCTGCTCGTTCTGGCTGCTGTAGCAACTCGGGTCGTCAGCCGCAAGCAGGACGAGGCCAGCGTTAACCCCAGTGTTCGCCGCACTCATGAGCGGGTCCGCAGCGACGTTGACACCCACGTGCTTCATGGTGACGAGACTGCGCACGCCACCCATGGCGGCTCCTAGGCCAACCTCAAGCGCGACCTTCTCGTTGGGCGCCCACTCGCAGTAGACGTCTGGCTTCTTTACAAGGTTTTCGAGCGTCTCGGTCGAAGGTGTGCCCGGATACGCCGCACCCACCTTGACCCCGGCCTCCCACGCCCCCTGCGCGATGGCCTCGTTGCCCGACAAGAGCTGTTTGCCCACGATACCTCCCTTCGCGCGCGGTACCTCTCCGTCCCGCGCGACATATGCGTAGCTTTGCTATGATACGCGACTTGCGCCAGGATGTGCAGAGATTCTTTGCTTAAGGGACAACCATTTGGCGATTGACTCTGTGCACTCCATCGTATGCGGCAGTCATATATGTCAAACTCAGTAATGTATTTATGGCGTGAGGAGGTTGGTATGTTCTTCGATCCGTTCTTGCTGGTGTTTGCCTTTGGCGTGGGAATTCTAGGAGCTATGTTCGGAGGCATCCAGACCTTCATCTGCACGGGCTTTGCCGGCATCATCGTGTATGCGCTCAAAGCTGCCGGCGTTGAGCCAACGATTCTGGGCGACACGGTGCTCAACATGCTGCTGCTACCGGCCATCATCTTCAACGGCTCGGCTGTGGCGACCGCCGTCGCAGCGCGCAAGTATCCCGACCAGCTCAAAGGCTGGGACATCACGCGCTCGCTCATCTTTTTGCACGATACGAGCATCATGCTGGTAGGCGGCGTGGCGGCAGCGCTCGGCTACCTCATGTTCTCGTTCTTTACCCACATCGGGCTCCCCACCGATGCCGGTGCGTCGGCCATCATTATCCTAGGCGTCATCGTACGCCTGACGCTCAGCAACGGACGCAAGTGGGCGCCCGACGCGACGGACTACTACCGCGAGCAGGGCTGGCAGTACTGGGTGTTCCAGACCGTCAACTGTCTGGCCGTCGCCGCCGTGTTTGGCTTCATCCTACGTGAGGCTGGGCCTGAGTTCTACGGTGTGGGCTTCTCCATCTCTGCTGCACTGCTCCTCTTTGGCTATGCAGGTGACGGCCAAAAGGTGCCCACCACGCATCAGATCACGGCCGTCGTAGGCACGGCTCTCGGACTCACCGGTGGCAGCATCCCCATTGCCTGCCTCTTTGCCCTTATCTCCAACCACATCTACCTCGTGTTTGCCAAATACTTCAACGAGGACTGCTCGACGCACATCGACCCACCAGCCGTGGGCATCGTCGTGGCTACGCTGCTGCTCAACTTGATTTTCTAGCATGCCTCAGTGGGCGAAAGGCCCATGCAGAGGTGCAAAGAAATACTTGGCGAGTACTGGATCTGGACTTATACCACCAACCAAAGACATGCCATCCAGCTTCATGCCGGGTGGCAGTATTGCATCGTGAGACAAGAACAAACTTCAGATAATTCTAAGCTCAATAACATGCAAACCGAAACACCCCTATCTACCTGCGAGAGTGCAAAAAACGGGGAAATTGCTGTCAGCTAGCGGGGAAATTCGTGCAACATAGGTGCGCTAGTGTCAAACCTCCCACGAAAACCTTGAGGATGGGAGGCAGCATGAGGGACACGAGTGAGGGTAAAGCATACGCGAGCAGCGTAGCGGCTACGACCGGCCCACAAGCCAAACCACAGAGAGACGAGTCGGAGGGAGAGCTACGCATATCACCGCTCTTCAACGACGCGTTTCTCTGGATCTTTGGGAGGCAGGAGTCGAAGGGCGTGACACGCGCGTTCACAAACGCAATACTACATCGTGCAGGTCTCGATCAAATCGGAGAGGTCACTGAGCTGCGAGCCGATACGGCAAGCCCAGGCGGAATTGAGATGCGTACTGCGCGCACTGACGTGATCATCGTATCCGAGGAGGGTGCCATCATCAATCTCGAGGCGCAGCGGGAACGCGTCAACGTAAACAACAAGGCACTCTTCTACTCCTCGAAACTGTTGTGCGAGCACACGCTCAAAGGCGTGCCCGACGACTATAGCAAGCTCCCACAGGTGATTGTCATCATGCTCGTCGAAGGCTGGAAGATGTTCGAGTGCGACTCGTTCCTAAGCGTAGGTCGCATCCGCTGGCAGCATGACGACGGATTCGAAGACGGAAGCGACCGAGCGGTATACGTAGTTGCCGAACTCGACAAGGTGAAGAAGCGCTATACTGCAAATGACGAGGAGTTAGCCACCGACGAGGCGCTGGCATGGCTCTATCTCCTCGCGGACGGGTACCGCGACGACCACGAGATGGAGCAAGTCATGGAACAGTTTGACACAATCGAAGAGTTCGCGAAACGCTACAAACTCGCCATGGGAGATCCCGAGCTCAAGCGCGCCTACGAAAGGTACTTTGAGGAACGTCTGGAGTACAACGACAGACTCCACGAGGGACAGCGCTGGGCACACGAACAGGGACACAAAGAGGGACATAGGGAAGGGCGTAAACAAGGGCGCAAGGAAGGGCGCAAGGAAGGACGCAAGGAAGGTCTCGATGACGTGACCGCACGCATGCGCGAACTAGGCTACGACGAGAACGCCATTGCCGCCGTCTTGGACGGCCTCGAGGAAAGCACCGAGTGAGTAACCTGCGGTCTGCGCCATCCATTGGGTGAACCCCGATGTCTCGCGCTTGATCGATGGCGAGCGACAAGCGCGAGACCAGGCAACAGTCTTGTCACAGCCGCCAGCGCGATTCCCACGGAGAGCGTTTAGCAGCGCTTGGCAAGCACGACGTAGCGATTGAGCTTGCCCGTGCGACCGTCCGCCGAGAAACGGGCCACCTCACGCGCCGCGTCAGAGACCGTTGCGACGAGCTCGCCAATCTCGTCTTCGGCCGTGTGATGACAGAAGCGCCAGACATCGGACACATCTTGCCAGCCGAGCAGATAATCATGTTCTCCCCCGCCCTCGGCATGATGCGCCTTGGCCCGCAGGCGCACATCATCGGCAAACTGCCAGAACGCAATCGCCACATAGCCCTGGGGACCGATGTGATCGAGGAGCAAGTGCATGAGTGCCGCACGTTGCTCGAAGGTCGGCAGGTGATGCATGAAGCCAAACGACACCGCAAGATCGCACGAAGCACCCCAGGCGTCGTTATCGTCTAGGCGTAACATCGTTACCGCACTACGGTCATCCACAACCTCCAGCAATAGCTCGGCAACATCGGTGCGCCGATAGCGAACGTCAAGGCCATCGATGCTGGTCCTCGCCAAGCTCGCAAGCTCGTCGTTGTTGTCCATACACCAGGCTTCAACACTCCCCACATGCTTAGCCAGGAAGCGCTCGAAACGTAAGTTTCCGCATGCGACATCGAAGATGCGAACGCGTGACATCCCTTCGAGACCCGTCTCGGCAATCACACGCTCCCAGCCCGGCCACGCCCCCTGTCGCGTATCAGCAAACGACGAGGCGACACGAGCGTAGAACTGCGTCGTAAGGCTGCTCATGCGTTGCGCGAATGACTTGTCCATGTGGCTCCTCCCCAGCGAGACATCATCCAGTATAATGACGACTCATGGAAGACGCACTGATTGAACTCATCGAGGCACTACGCGCGGGCACGCAGGTAGACGAGGCATGGCTCTCGAAGCTGCTGCGCCGCCACAACCGAGCCGCGCACGACCCGCTCCGGCGCATTGCGAAGCGACGGCTCCTCCCCTTCTACCTCGGCATCAAGTCCCGAGACCCCAAGCGCTGGGCATCATGGAACGTCGACGCCGATACTGAGACCGCCTTGCTGCGTGTCCTGCGCATGAAGCCGCGCCGCACCGCCTCGGGAGTCGCCACCGTGACGGTAATCACGAAGCCCTGGCCGTGTTCGAGCGACTGCCTCTACTGCCCCAACGACATCCGCATGCCAAAGAGCTACCTGCACGACGAGCCTGCCTGCCAACGCGCCGAGCGGAATTTCTTTGACCCCTACCTGCAGGTACGATCGCGCATCACAGCTCTTTCCGAAATGGGCCATGTCACTGACAAGGTCGAGCTCATCGTGCTGGGAGGGACGTGGAGCGACTATCCCGAAGCCTATCAGGTATGGTTCGTCCACGAACTCTTTCGCGCGCTGAACGAGTTCGACGGCAAAACGACAGTCGAAGACGAGCCAGGAACCACCGACGGCCCCGAGGAGCGTGAGCGTCGCTACCGAGCAGCAGGTCTCACGTACGATCCTGACGAGCTCGCGCGCCGCACCGACCGTCTTCAGGAGCTTGTTACGAACGGCACGCTCACATACAACGAGGCAATTGACGAGGTGTTAGGCACCGAAGGCTGGCAGAACGTCGCCTCGTGGCAGCGGGCGACCTTCGACGAGCTCAGCCGCCAGCATACCCGCAACGAGACGAGTGCCCACCGCGTCGTCGGTCTCACCATAGAGACGCGCCCCGACCTCATCGATGACGCAAGCGCACGTACGATGCGTCAGCTCGGTTGCACCAAGGTCCAGATCGGCATCCAAAGCCTTGACGAGCACATACTTCGCGCGAACCGACGCAACGTGAGCGTCGAGCAGATTGCACTAGCTTTCGCCATGCTTCGCCGCTTCGGCTACAAAATCCAGATTCACATGATGGCCAATCTCCTCGGGGCCACGCCCGAATCCGACCGAGCGGACTACCTGCGGCTCGTCTCCGACGAGCGTTTCCTGCCCGACGAGGTGAAGCTCTACCCCTGTTGTCTCGTCGAGAGCTCGCGACTCGGCGCAGCCTGGGCTTCGGGTGACTGGGCCCCTTATTCCGAGGGGGAACTCGTAACACTTCTCGCCGACGACGTGCTCGCAACGCCTTCCTACACACGTATCTCCCGCATGATTCGCGATATCTCCTCAACAGACATCGTCGCCGGCAACAAAAAGACCAACCTGCGACAGATGGTGGAGCGGAGTCTCGGTGAGCGGCGCGAAGAGGTGCGCGAAATCCGCATGCGCGAGGTGGCAACCTCTGATGTCACGATGGAAGAGTTGCGGCTCGACTGTTACGCCTACACGACTTCGGTAAGCGACGAACGGTTCTTGCAGTGGATCGCACCCGACGGACGCATTGCCGGCTTCCTGCGGCTCTCGTTACCTCACGAGGGCGACGTGGCGATGATACGTGAGGTCCATGTATACGGGCGCGTCGCGGGGCTCGGCGGCACCGAACGCGGAGGCGCCCAGCACACGGGACTGGGACGCCATCTCGTCGAGCAAGCATGCGCGGATGCGCACGAGCGGGGTTTCACGTCGATTCGCGTCATCAGCTCCGTAGGCACACGGGAATACTACCGAGGACTCGGCTTTGCGGACGAAGAGCTGTATCAACGGCGAAAACTCTGTTAGAAACAATCATCAAGGAGAACATGAAACACGACAACACTAATAACGAAGTCAGCGAGGACATCCTCGATGTTGGAGGCGACATCATTGACTCGGAACGCTTCGAGAAGGCCCGCTCCATCCCACACCACTTCGACTACGACGTTGCCGCGCATAGTCTTGATGCGGCGGAATGCGCACTCTTGATATGTCGCATACTCAAGCGGTTGAATATCCCCGTCGAACAGGAGGACGCCATTCGCGCAAGCCTCTTGCACGACCTCGGCATGACCGAGGACGAGGTGTTCTTGAGCCCTCCCAGCGAGAAGGCCTACACCCACCCAGAGGAAGGGGCACGAATCGCAACCGAGGAATACGGGGCGAACGAGGTTCAAATCGATGCGATTCTGCACCACATGTGGCCCATCGGCCACATCATCCCTCACCACACCTCGGGATGGATTCTCGTCGCCGCTGACAAGATGAGCTCCATACGGGAGACGGGGAGCTATGCCGCGCGACAAATTGCGCAAACCATGCAGTCAGTCACCAAAAGGAGGAAAGACACATGAGTGATACTGCAACCACAGCCACGACGCTCGAAACCGAAGCAGAAGTAAAGAACGGTACGAAGCGGCTGATTTTCACCCTCATCTCCATCGCCATTCAAGTCATCGTAGACTTGGGAATCATCCTGTGGGTCGAGAGCTACCTCGAAATCATCATGGTCATCTTCCGCATCGCCGCGGTCATACTCGTGCTTGCCATCTACAGCCAGAACAAGACATCCGCCATGAAGGTTCCTTGGATGGTGCTCATCATGACCTTGCCCGTGCTCGGGGTCATGCTCTATCTCTTCATCGGCTTCAACGGCAGCACGAAGAAGATGAGCGAACGCTACAAGGCCATCGACGAGCAGCTCTATCCCCTGCTGCCTGAAAACGCCGAGGTGGCGGAGCGCCTCGCTACACAGGACAGGCGCATCGCGAACATCGCCCAATATATCCGCGATCGGGCCTCCTATCCAGCCTACGATAATACTGACATTATTTATTACGACGACGCGGCCAAAGGTCTCGAGGCACAGAAGGAGGAGCTGCGACGTGCTGAACGCTTCATCTTTATGGAGTATCACGCCATTGAGAACGCCGAGAGCTGGCATGGCATCCAAGAGATTCTGGAAGAGCGTGTCGCGGCTGGCGTCGAGGTACGGGTCTTCTACGACGACATGGGAAGCATCGGCTTCATCAACACGGACTTCGTAGACCTTCTGGAGTCCCGTGGCATCCGTTGTCGCGTGTTCAACCCATTCTCCCCAGGCCTGAACCTCTTCCTCAACAACCGCGACCATCGAAAGATCACGGTCATCGACGGCAAGGTCGGCTTCACGGGCGGTTACAACATCGCAAACGAGTATTTCAGCCTCACGCATCCCTTCGGGCAGTGGAAGGACACGGGCGTCAGGATCGAGGGTGACGCAGTAAAGAGTCTCACGGTCGCTTTCTTGGAGATGTGGAATGCCGGCGTCGAGCGCGACACCAACGACACGGATTTTACCCAGTATCTGCCCGACTATGACTACCAGGCACATGAGGACGCCATTGTCGTGCCCTACGCCGACAGCCCCATGGACACAGAGCATGTCGGGGAGGATGTCTACATCTCTGTCGCAGAGTACGCACAGGACTACGCATGGTTCGTCACCCCCTACCTCATCGTGACCGACGAGATGGTCCATGCCTTCGGCCTTGCAGCAAAGCGCGGTGTGGACGTCCGTATCATCACTCCCGGCATTCCGGACAAGAAGCTCGTCTACTCCATCACGAGGTCCTACTATCACAGCCTCGTGAGGAACGGCGTGCGGATCTATGAGTGGACGCCCGGCTTCATCCACGCAAAGATGAGCGTCGCAGACGATGCCGTCGCCACCTGCGGCACCATCAACCTCGACTACCGCAGCCTCTATCACCACTTCGAGAACGGTTGCCTGTACACGAACTGCGAGGCTGTCATCAAGACCCGCGAGGACTTCGAGGCAACGTTTGCCGAATGTCGCGAAGTCACCGAAGAATATGCTGATCCCAAGGTTGGCAAGAAGTTGAGTCTGCTGATTCTTCGCTTCCTCGCACCACTCATGTAGGTAATTAGGGTACTATGTTTTTTAGGTAACATTCGAGAAAGGATCCTTCATGAGCTACTTTGATTTCACGGTGACGGCCAAGGATGGCAGCGAGGTTGCGCTCTCGCAGTATGAGGGCAAGGTTCTGCTCATTGTCAACACCGCCACCGGCTGCGGCTTCACGCCCCAGTACGATGATCTCGAGCGCATCTACGCCGCCTACCGCGATCAGGGCTTTGAGGTACTCGACTTCCCCTGCAACCAGTTTGCTAATCAAGCACCCGAGTCTGATGAAGAAATCACCCAGTTCTGCACGCTTAAGTTTGGTACCGAGTTCCCGCAGTTCAAAAAGATTGACGTCAACGGCGAGACGGCTGACCCCCTCTTTGTCGCACTTGCGACCGAGAAACCCTTCGTCGGCTTCGGCAAGGGCATCAAGAACAAAGCTCTCCAGACCTTCGCCGCCGCCAACAACAAGAAGTTCGGCGACAAGGCCTACATCATGTGGAACTTCACCAAGTTCCTCGTGAATCGCGACGGCGAGCTCGTGGCCCGCTTCGAGCCGACCGCCAGCATGGATGAGGTCGAGGAGGCTGTGAAGGCGATTTTGTAAGGCTCGTCTTCTGCTACTTACCCCAAAGAACGGTAAAGCGACCGTCCCGCAGTCAGCGAATAGAGTCGTATACGCTGCGGAACGGTCGCCTTTTATGCAGGGTCAGCAGATTCCTTGACTTATTCGCCGCTCAGAAAGCGAGCGACTAAGTCGTTCAGGCACTGTAGCTTGTCAGCGAAGTTCGTCTCGTTACCAACGGTGCTAAAGTGCGGATGCGCTGCCCAGGCGTCGATGAACCGGTCATCGAGGGCAGCAGCTTCTTCGAGCGACTCGTAGCGAATGCTGTTGCTCTCGGTCGAGAAGAACTCCTCGGCACCCTTTGCAGCTGAGACAAGGTGAAATACCGCATCATAGCTTGCGAGAAGCTCCTCCTCGGTGCACCCGAGATCGGCGATAACGCGTGCAAATTCCTCCGCCGTCATGTAGCATTTGTTGTCAAGCATGCCGCGATCACACACGATGAGAATCTTCTCTTCGTCCATGCCGGTCGCCGCACGTAGATACATTGCCTCGCGCGTGAGCTGAATCTCCATCTGGCAGCGTTGATACTCCTCTGATGAAGAGCACTCCCAAGGCGTAATGCCGTTGGATATGAGCTCGGTAGCCGGCTCAGGCACTGTGATGACCTTGTACCCCTGCCGCTCAAAGCACGCTCGGACACTCGCCAGTGCAGAGGTCTTTCCCGCACACGGCCCTCCAGTGATGGCTATCTTTGTGATATTGGGCATAATGGCTCCTCTGCGATGCAACGGGCAAGCTTACGATACCACAAGATGTGAGCCATCTCACAAACAGTCTGCCGTGTCATCCCGCAGCAAACTTGAGAAGGCAGACGCTCTTTTCAATCTCCCCCTCACTCACCCCCGCACGACTCGCCGCCTCTGCAGTCGACAGAATCCCATCGACAACGAGCCCTGTCAGCGCATCAAGCTTGCCCTGACGCTCGGACTCGCGTCGCATCTGCTCTATGGCAGGGGCCATCTCCTCCTTGGCGTCGCGGCGGCCCTTGAGCTCGGACTCGCGTCGCATCTGCTCTATGGCAGGGGCCATCTCCTCCTCGGCGTCGCGGCGGCCCTTGAGCTCGGACTCGCGTCGCATCTGCTCTATGGCCTCACACATGTCTACCTCCCCTTCCTTCTCCTCAATCGGGAGACGCGAATTCGTCACCGTGTTAATCAGGTGCGCGCTCTCGGTATCCAAGCTGCGATATCCCTCATCTCCGAATACGATTGTAGCAAGTTCGTCTTTATCCTTCGAGTGCTTGATATAGCGCAGAACCCGCCCAAGGTTCGTCCGGAACTTGTCGAAGTCAACCTCCGCAATACTCTTTGGCGCAATCAGATTGATGCGATAGTCTGGAACAAAAGCAAGGATTTCGTCATCACTCTCAGCCAGCATCTCATGTATGCTCATAGGCCCATCCCACTCGGAAGGACCAAAGTAGAGTACAAGCGTCACGACTGGCATGATACGGTCACTCCGACTGAACCCAGATACAAACTCGTCCTTCTTGAGGCCCTCGTTGTGCTCCTTACGATGTCTCTTGCGTTTGGCATTGACCTGCTCGTCATACTTGAGCGCATCATATAGCATGTTTCTCGTTGGCATGGCAAAGTTTACGCCAGTCTGGTTTTCGACGCCCAAGATTGCATAGACTGCCTTCTCGTCCTTCTTCGCCTCCCACAGGCGAAGCACATCACGCCGTCTCTCCCTCGCCTTACGCTTGCCCCCCATCCCAATAAAGGCAAACTCGGTCTCACTCAGAGTCACCAGCTGTTCTGAATCGATAACCTGCCTGCCCCCATAGACTAGAAAGTTGAACGCGTCCGCAAAATGCGTGGCGTCAGACATGTAAGCCTTGCACTCTACGTCGATTGCTCCCATGCAACTCCCTTCGCCGAATCGATGCTATTCATTGTAGCGTTTGGCGAAAGCTAAAGCAAGACATATGTTCGTATTTCTCCCGACCAGATGGAACATTTTTTCGAACACAGAGACGCAGCGATCATCGTCATGCACCTAGACTCTGTGCAAGATCTCCTCAACGGTGGTCCTAGCACGTAAGAGCGACGCCTCAATTTCGGCGACGGAGTACATGACGTCCTCCTCGGGCGGCAGGTCCGTCTCGAGTAGCATGTGATCAGGGGGAATGAGCTTGAGTTGCTCCTTGGCTCGTCGCGTCCGAGCCTGTCGCTCGTTGACCGAGAAGTAGCAACCCCCACGAATCGCCCGCCACAACTCGTCGGTCGATCCGCTGAACCAATGCAGGATGCACTGGCAACGCTCGAGGCAACCTGCGCTTTCGAGCACGTCGAGCACCGTTGAAACTGAGCGAACCGCATGGATGCTCAAGACGTGCCCTTCTTCCCGCGCGCACACGCGCGCGATGCGTTCGAACGCCCCAAGTTGCCTCGCTCGCCCATCACCCTGCACATAGCGCGACGAGAAGTCGAGACCGACTTCTCCTATCCAGCGAGTAGTGCGGGCAGCGTTCTCAAAGAATGCCACCTCAGATTCTCCGGCATTGCCATCTGCAATCCAGCGAGGATGCAGTCCCAAGCCTACGCGAACGTTAGGCAAATCGCCGACGGCGTTGACTGTGCGCCGGTACCCCTTGGGCGTTACCGCATTCGCAAAGAGACATATGCCACGCGCGGCCGCATCTGCTGCAACCGCGCGTGCATTGGTCATGAAATCCAGATGGACATGTGCGTCCGTGAGGCAGTCCTCGCCAAAGCCAAAGAGCGTTGCCGCCGCTACAGAACCAACGGGGCGGGCATGGGACTCACCCAAGCTCGCGCTCCAACCAAGCGATGATGTCGAGCGACTCATACATCGGCACGCCATCAACGAAGAGACACGGCACCTGATGCTTACCGCCCACACGAACCAGCGTGGCATCCGCCTCCGCATCGGCATGGATGTTCTTGAGCTCGATGCCCTCCCAGCGATTCTTGCGCATGGCATTGAGAACACGCTGGCAGTAGGGGCACTCGGGGTAGTAATACAGCTCTAGCTTCTTGCTCATATGATCTCCTCTCGGGTTCGTGGCTTACTACTCGGTGACGAGCACCTTGTAGGCAGAGTTTAGCGCATCGTATGCATCGGAGGTATCCAGCTCGTTGAGAAGGCCGTCGCGCGTCGCAGGTGCCCTGCGCTCCTCAAAGAGGTACTTCTCGGCAGCAGCCTTGATCTGCTCCTTGCTGGGATGCAGCGGATTGATGCCCGATGCCTTGATGAAGTAGCCCACCTCAACGAGGGCAAAGAGCGCAGTGAGCTGTCTGTCATCGAGCTTCTCGATATGGCTTCGATAGAGCGACTTGCCAAGCTCACCACCAGGAACAAAGTCCTCCCCACGCATCTGTAAGATGTCGGCCATTGCGCGGCGCGTCTTGCGCTTGAGGATGCGCTTGGTATGCTTGCGCACGGCTCGCACAACCGCCACCGAGACGCCCACGGTAAGGACAACACCAGTGACGACACCACCGATGACTAGATAACTACGTTTGATTCTCATGCGCAACTCCTTGCGTTACCCTGCAACGGACCCCATCTGCCTCGCGTGCAAGTGCAAAACCGCCTGCCGCGATGTCCTCCCATTGTAGATGTTGCACAGAGAGTTTGCACGTGGACGGGCGGCGTGGAACGGCCGAGCGGAGCAGCCATACCGCTTTCCCACAGTGGGATAGCGGTCAATAGACGTCGGGCCGCCGATGCGCAAAGACGGGCATGGCATCGCGGACCGAGCGCAGCACACCGAAGTCAAGGTCGCAGGTCACAAGTGCCTCGCCATCAGCTCCCGCAGGGCCCTTCGACAACACGCGACCAAGCGGATCGCATACCATGCTCCTGCCCACATAGCGACTCCCAGCAAGGCAGGTACCGACCACGAAGCACTCGTTCTCGATGGCCCTAGCACGCAGCAACGTCTCCCAATGCTCCTCTTTGCATGGACCCGCATGCCATGCCGCAGGAAAAACGATAAGGTCACACCCAGCCAACGCGAGATCCCGCGTCATCTCAGGGAAACGCAGGTCATAGCAGATGCCGACCCCCAACGTACAAAACGGAGTATGGATGGGTTTGCCGAGTGCATCCCCGGCAGACGTTTGGTCGGACTCCCGCTCGCCATGCGCATCGTAAAGATGGCACTTGCGATAGACGTCTTGTATTTCACCGCAGTCGTCCACGACAACGGCAGTGTTGTAAGGAAGCGCATCTGAATCTGGACGAGACTCGTAGACGTCTACGATGATCCAGACCCCGCTGCTCTGCGCAACACGCCTGACGCCCGAGACGAGTGGACCGTCAAGCGGCTCGGCCAGCTCCCGGGGAGTACGCCTACCCGCAATCGGCCTCATCAGGGCCTCGGGAAAAACAATCAGCTCAATACCCTCACTTCGCGCGCGCCGCGTATACGACTCAACCTTGCGCAGGGGTTCCTCCCCCTCAGCACATGCGCATTGGGCAAGACCGACTTTCGGCATGGCCAACTCCTCTCGTCCGCAAATCGCTATACGTAGGGACGCTGCGCACCGATAGGCCTCGCATGCCAGAGCTCGTCCACGATGCAACCAGCACCAGAAACGGAGTGGATGATCTTGTTGTTGCCAAGGTATATCGCCACGTGCCCCTCGTAAAAGACGAGGTCACCTCGACGGATATCCGCAAGGGCAATCGGCATGAACGTTCCGTTCTCATACCAACGCATGGAGTTGCTGGTCTGCTCGGGCACCCAGAAATGGTTGTAAGGGTTGTAGCCTCCCACCTTCTCCGTACCGCGAGCATGCTCTAGGTCCATACCGGTCGCATACACGCACTGCAGCACCAAGCCCGAACAGTCGATGCCAATGCCAGGCTGTCGCGCCCACGGCTCACGATACGGCGTTCCCAGGTACTCGTACGCCCGTGTAATGAACGCTTCCACGCACTGCTCCCGCGTAGCGTTGACAGCAATTCGCGAGGGCGTCACGTAGGTGTGCTCGCCCACGCAATAAACTGGCAGTCGGACAGTGTTTGCACTAACCTGTGGGTAATCCGCCGGATTCTGCCAGCCCGTCTTTCCTGAGGGATAGGTGCGTCGGAACGCTGGGATATTCGGCGGCGCAGTTGGGCCAGTGCGGCCCTTCGGCACCAAGCGTATCTGGATGGCTTCGACGCGATAGCTGTACCCCTCCGTTCCCGCAGCCTCACCGTTCTTTGCCCATCCCATCCAACCGAAATGCTGGGCATGAACGCGGTAGTACACGTTGTACTTTTTTAGCATCGTTCCGGAGAGCTTGACCTTAATGGCCTCAACGCGCTTCGACGCACCCACCGTGCCACTTCTCGCGCCATCCTTGTGCCATGACGTCTCCCATCCCACGCCCTGAATATGCGAACGATAGAGGATTGATCCCGCGACAGGCCTCCTCGCCAGCTTGATCTTTAGCGCCTCGACGCGTTTCGACATACCGATGGTGCCCGCCGTTGCCCCATCTCGCCTAGACCAGGCTTGTTCCCACCCGTAGCTCTGTCCATGCACATAATACGCGACGCTCGGCGATACAATCCGAAAGCTAACCTTCTTTGTGCCCGTGTACGAGCCCTTGCCACGTATGGTAATGGTCGCCGTACCGGCTGCCGTGTTGTTTGCGTACGAGAGGGTGTAGTGGGTGCCACGCTTGAGCTTTGTCTTGCCCCATTTGACCACGGGGGTAGGTTTGACGGGCTTACCCGTATAAGGCTGCGTGGCGATCTTTGACACGCTAGCCTTAGAAATCTGGCGCTTGGCAGTCGCACCTTTCTTCGCCGCGGTCGAGACCTCCTTGGCACCCGCCTCGCTCTGCGGCGACAAAGACTTCACTGATTCGGCCTCGCCATCAGACACGCCATCCTCGCTCACGGAGAAGGCCTCGTCAGGCACCACAGGAGCATCATCTTGTACCTCGATGACGTCGGACTCTACCTCAACGAGCTCCTCCTGCCCAGCAGCACCATCGTCTGCGTCCCCGCCTCCTGTGGCCTGTGCCTCGCCGGAGTCGTCACGCAGCTCATCGGATTCACTCACGGCCACGATGTCCTCAGCTTGGCTCTCTTCTCGCACGTCGCGCACGTCATCCGCCTCAATCACGTCCTCGGGAGCATGCTCCAAGCCAAACCCCGCTACGGGAATCGCTCCCATTGCCATCACGAGAGTCAAAGCAACCGAAAGAGCAACTCGACATCCCTTCATTACTGGCTCCCCCCAGTTAATTACTTCATGTAGCCGAATTCGAGATGGAAAGACCAGAAGGTGCTGTCACTTGGAAGCCTATGCCCGTGGCAGTTTCACCTTTAGCCAACGTGCCGTTGTAGTCCAAGCTTTTAGCCAAAAGCTTCGATCCGCTGGCCTTGTACGTGGCATTCCAGCCATTGGCAATCGAGATGGATTTGTTGAAGGGCACCGTGACGCTCCATGACGAGCAGCCGGAGCCTTTGTTTGTGATGGAGAGCTCGTACTGATAACAGGTCTTTCCATTGTCCGCAGGCCATGACCCAGTGAGGGTCGCCTTACACGAGAAGTTACCCGAGGTGAAGCTTACCGGCTTGGGCGAAGATGTGGATGG
>CACXDP010000154.1 GCA_902766445.1 uncultured Coriobacteriaceae bacterium | reverse complement strand
GGCCTCGTGGGGCGCTCCGGCTCCGGCAAGACGACCCTCACCAAGCTGCTGCTGCGCCTCTCCGACGTGCAGGAGGGACGCGTGCTCGTGGACGGGCAGGACATCTCCGCGTGCACGCAGCAGTCGCTGCGCCGGCAGATCGCCTACGTGCCACAGGAGGCGCTGCTGTTCCATCGCTCCATCCGCGAGAACATCGCCTACGGCAGGCCCGACGCCACCGACGAGGAGATCATGGAGGCCGCGCGGCTCGCCAACGCGACCGAGTTCATCGACCGCCTGCCCGCGGGACTCGACACGATGGTGGGGGAGCGTGGCGTCAAGCTCTCCGGTGGGCAGCGGCAGCGTGTGGCCATCGCCCGCGCGATTCTCGCGGACTGCCCCATTCTCGTGCTCGACGAGGCAACCTCCGCCCTCGACAGCGAGTCAGAGGCACTCGTGCAGGGCGCGCTCGAGAACCTCATGGCTGGCCGCACCTCCATCGTGGTGGCCCACCGCCTCTCCACCGTGGCCGCGCTCGACCGCATCGTGGTTCTCGAAGAGGGCGCCATCGTGGAGGATGGTACGCACGCCGAGCTCAGCCGCGCGGGCGGCGTCTACGAGAGCCTCTGGGACCGCCAGACCGGCGCGTTCCTCGAGGCGGAGTAAAGCTCCAGAACCTTGCTTTCCAACCAGATTGACCACTTTCCCACAGTGGGATTGTGATCAGGCTCTACGCTAACGACACAGGTCTGCTCATGGCCATGTACGACTTCGACATGAAGCGCGCGGTCGTGGAGAACACGCTGGTGGGGCCGATGAAGGGTGGGCTCTACGAGAACCTGGTGGCCACCATGCTCGCCGCGCAGGGTGTGCCGCTGCGCTACTGGACCTCCACGAACGGCAGCCACGAGATCGAGTTCCTCGGGTCGCGGGACGCACGGGTTGAGCCCATCGAGGTCAAGGTCTCGCGCGGCTCGACCGCGTCGCTCAACGCGCTGCTGGAACGTGATGACATAGCGCAAGGGTTCAAGCTCGTAGACGGAAACGTCGGGCGTGATGGCAAGAAGGTCACCCTGCCTCACTACCTGACGCCGTACCTGTACCGAGAGAGCGTTTGCCTGCCAAGAGCATGAGGGGATGGGCATGCTGCTAGGCTGAACAAGCGCGCCAAAAACTATGCTCCTTTTACGTTGCAAGCAACATGAAATTCTCTAATTTTGTGTAGTGCACAGCATAATATGTGCTCACTCAAGGCAAGAGCCGTCGAAGCTTCCCTCTGCCGATCTTGCTACCCACCCAAAAGCTTCTCATTTCAGCGGCGGCGAAACCAAGAATTCCCCGTTGAACGCCGCTTTGAAGCGTGCGGCAGCGAGCATCGCAAACCAATGCGGAATAGCTTGTCGTTGTACTGGCAGCACTTATACCGTGATCTCCACGCGGTTGCCCTCGGCATCAAGCACGCAGCTCTCGTAGTAGCCGTCCCCGGTAGTACGCGGCCCGCTCACGCAGCGGTAGCCGTCTGCCACGAGGCGTGCCGTGAGCGCGTCGACCGCCTCCTTAGACCCAACCGACACAGCGACGTGCCCGTAGCCGTCATGGGGCCGGTCGTCCTCGTTGGGCCGCTGCGTCCCGTCCCACATGAGCTCCAACCTCGCCCCGCCGTCTGGGAAGGCGAGGAAGTACGAGTGGAAGCCCGCGGCGTTTACGTACTCGCTCCCCGCCGAAGCGTCAAAGTAGGTCTCCCACCAGCTCCTCGCCCGCTCCAAGTCACACACCCACAACGCCACGTGCTCGACACGCATGTTGCACCTCACTCTCCCCTCGACCAGACGATTCCATGCTCATTCTCGCAGAGATGGGAGCCCCGGGAGCGCTTCGACGTAACACCCATGGTTGACCACGGGGAATACATATACGATCCCGGCTGCATGGCATTCGGGAGGCTACTGTCCGCGCCAATTGACCTTACCGATAGAGGTCCTCAACGGCAACAAGGTGTCACGCGAAAGGGGGCACATCGAGTAGAGATAGAAGTGCAGCGAGTCATACCCCCTGACGAGGGCCGAACGCTTCTCGAGTTCGCGCATCGCCTCGGCCTCGTCGAATGTCTCACGATACTTGCACTCTTCCTCAAGCATCTCCTTGCTCTGGGTGTTTGCAGCCATGACGTCTATGCCCGTCGTTGTCCGTCTATCGGGGTCCTGACCCCACCACAAGCCGAGGGCGTCAACCCAAGAAGCCACCGCTGTCATCGTGGTGGAAGTCTCCACGCTCGCCACCCGATATCTGGTAGGACTCGCCCTCCTCGAAGGTAAAGACATCCGTCGTGCTGTAGCTGCCCGCCGAGCCAAAGGCTTCCTCGTCAGAGATCCACGTTGTGCCCTTGGCGACCTTGAGGGTGTAGCGCCCGCAGGGGAAGCTCACGTCCTTGCTCTCGCCGGGCTTGAGAAGCTCCATGAACTCAGTTGAGCCGTCCATACGCACCAGGCGGTAGCACGTCATTTGTGAGCCGGCAGAGAGATGCAGCCCGCTCGTACCAGGACCATAGGGCTCGTCTTTGTACTTCTCGGCTCGCTCCGCGGCTGCCGCGGCTTCTGCCTCGGCTGCGGCAGCCTCCGCCTCAGCCTGCGCTGCCTCCTCGCGTGTGACGATGACCGCGTCGTCTGGGTCTTCGAGCACAGTACTAAGGGTGTATGGATAGAGACGCCCTTGTTCCCAATTGGACCGCAGGTACTTGTTGTCTTCCTCAGGTTCTGTGACGTCTAGAACCTTGTGGTCGTTACTGTACCCAGACGCGTCAGTGTCTCTGAGGAACACGAAGCCATCCGTTGCGTCGCAGATCTGTACTCCATGGTGGATGTACTCGTTGGCTGTGATTTGTAAGGCGAACTCACAGCCGGTAGCCGTATCGAAGCCGAAGTGGTTCCACTCGTAGGATCTGGGGGCATACGAGCTGTAAAGGACATATGCACCATGAGAGACGAGACGTGCACGCCCATCGCAGTCATCGTTGACCTCGCGAAACTGCCTGTGAACGCCAGTCGTGGTGATGCCTCCCGACGCATCAAGCCGCATGAGTTCGAAGTCCTGATCGTCCTCGTCGTCCTTCTCGTCTTCGGGGAGTGCGAGGAAGTAGACGTCATCACCCACTACGGCAAAGCTGTCTGCGCACCCAACCTCAGTCAGTGTCTCGAATTCGTAGCTCGAGCCATCGTATGTCAGGCGATAGAGCTTTCCGTCCTCCCTGTCGACGTCGCTTGCCGTAAGGAGCAACCCGCCTTCAGTCGCGACAACGTGGTGGATGACGCCTTCCTCTGGCGAGAGCTTCTCGTACTCATCCGACTCCGGATTGCCGATTTCCAGCGATCCTCCCTCGCTGCATACGAGCGAGCTGTCCAGCCATAGGAGCTGGTCTACCTCGTTCTCTGTATGACGCACGGACTGAGGATCGCTGCCATCCAAGCGGATCCTGCGAATCTCGTAGTCCTGCTCGTCATCGTCGACCACTATGGCATAGTAGAGCCACCCATCCGCCATGCACAGCGCGTCGACGCGTTCGGAGTCGATCTCGTCGATCACGACCGGGGAGTCCAAGCCCGCGTCGGTGCGATAGATCCTGTGGCTTATCCCCTGCTTGTCATAAAAGAAGAGGTGCTCGCCGTCACCTGCCATACACGTACCGTAGTTCGCCGTATAATCGCCGAACTCGGGGATGGGTTCGAGCTCCGGTGCATCACTTGCATCCGCAGCCTCCGTTTGAGAGCTTTCATCGCGCGGTGTGGACGCCGCAGCACAAGCCACAAGTCCCAGTAGACAGATTGTTGCCACAATGGCAAGGACGGCACGCGCGCCAGCCGACCGTAGTGTCTTTGATGCCATCCCAGTCATTGCGGCCTCCCATATGGTTCCACGCAACAAATGCTCTTTTGCACAGCGTAAGACAACAATAGCTCGAGGACAATGGGGACGGGGGCGTTTGTCCCTGGCTCGTGGCTGGATTCCCCGTGATTTGCGTTCGCGTGGCTCGCTTTCCTCGAGATTGGCAGCTTTGCCGGTTCTGGACCCGATGGGGTTGGCAGTATTTACTCAACACGTGTGGTGCTCATAGGAGGCAGGAGACGTGGTTGAACTTCTGATTTCGGCGTGATGTTCTGGGGGGCGTGAGACCACGCCCCCGCGGCAATGGGGCTTCTCTCGAGCGGTCCGCGCGTGGTGGGCCGGGTGCGCCCGGCTTCGGCATGCGCCATGCGCCATGCGCGCGCTCAGTTCTTCTTCTTCGGCACTAACTTCATATGAACTCGCTCGAACGCCTTTCCGCATGCCCTGCATTCATACGCTTCTTTAACCCTCGTGTTGATGTCCGTACTTCCACAATAGGGGCACACTATCGCCTCATCACTACCGTAACCGCCCGCTATGCTGTCCATCTCGTCGTCCGTCAGGTCGATCCCGTTGTCCCTGGCGTATGCCAGCATCTGCTCGGGGGTGGCGAGCTTCTTCGCTTCCTCGATCTG
>CACXDP010000153.1 GCA_902766445.1 uncultured Coriobacteriaceae bacterium | reverse complement strand
GCCTTGGCGCAGAAGGTAATACACGAGGGATTAAGTGTGCGTCAGACAGAAACCTTCGGTCCGTTGTTTTCTGTCAAAACTCAAGCCACGAATGATGCCCAACCGAAGCGTACCGTTGCGCCAGAGTCGTATGGTGTAGCTGCGCGTCGTCTGCGTAATGCACTTGGTACTAAGGTGAGAGTGCGTACAATACGGGGAAAGAACAAGGTCGAAATAGAGTTTGGTGACGAGGATGCTCTGGAAGCAATCGTCGAGAGAATAGAGGGAGGACAAAATGAACGTGCTGAGTAGGATTACAGTATTTGTGGGCGTGGTAATCGTGGGAGGATACCTCGCGTATCACCACTTGCTCAACGAGGAGCAGCGTGCGGACGTTATGGCCGCACAGGAAGAGGTGCGTGTGGCAGTGGAGGAGATCTCAGATGCCATATCACCCATTGTGTCGAAAGGTGCACCGACAAAGAAACAGGAGCGCGAGGCTGCAGAGGCAAACCGTGCGCGTACGGCTGAGCAGTGGGCAGCCATTGGGTACTGAGAGCGGCCAATCTAAGCGATTAGCACCCCACACGAAGAGAAAAAATACCCGGTATTACCTATGGTGAGCATTGGTAATACCGGGTATTCTCATGCAAATACGCTGGTTATGTGCCGTGCTAATGCGCTGAATACGTGCGTATTAGCCTAGGCGTTGACGGAGCTGACCACAAGCTGCCTCGATGTCTGCGCCACGTGAGTTGCGGATGGTCGTCTCAACGCCGACGCTCTGTAGTCTGCGCGAGAAATCAATCGCACGCTGTGGATTGCTAGGCTCGAGGTGCGAGCCGGGCACGGCATTGAGCTGGATGAGGTTTACGTGGCAGAGGGTGTCGCGGCAGAAATCGCAGAGGTAAGAGAGCTCTTCTTCTGTGTCGTTGATGCCCTTGATGAGGGCGTACTCATAGGTCGGGCGTCTTCCGGTGCGATCAGCGTACTCCCCCATCACATCGTAGAGACGCAACAACGACCAACGTTTGACGCCGGGCATGAGAGCGTCGCGCGTGCGCTGTACGGCGGAGTGGAGAGACACTGCGAGCGTGAACTGTTCCGGCTCGCGGGAGAATCGGGCGATCATGGGAATAACGCCACATGTCGATACAGTAAGGTGACGTGCACCGATACCCATCCCATAGGGATCGTTGAGACGGCGGAGAGCAGAGAGCGTTTCGTCGTAGTTGACGAAAGGCTCGCCCTGGCCCATCATGACGACGCTCGTCACGCGAGAACCGAAGTCACTTGTAATATGAAACACTTGTTCGACTATTTCAGCTGCTGTGAGAGAGCGTGTGAGACCTGAGGCGCCGGTAGCGCAGAAAGCGCATCCCATAGCACAGCCGGCTTGCGTTGATACACAAGCGGCGAGTCGGTTCCCCGATGGCATGCCCACACATTCAACGCTGGCGCCATCGTCAAAGCGTAGCAGGTACTTGCGACTTCCGTCGATTGACGTGAGTCGTGCCTCCTGAGTTCCAGTGCGAAGGGCATAGGTGTTCGTGAGCTCTGAACGTAACTGCTTTGAAAGGTTGGTCATATCGTCGAATGATGTCACCTGCTTGTCCCATATCCAAGACTCGAGCTGTTTGGCTCGAAAAGCTGGCTGTCCAAGCTCCTTTACTATAGCCTCGAGGTCTCGTCGCGTGCAGCCAAGGAGGTTACGCGAGCGGGATTTCGAGGAAGTCTGCTGATTTTCTTGCTGTTTAACTTGTTCTTGAGGTTGCATGTGAGATTACCCTTGTCGTCGTGATGTGCCGGATGAGGTAGTATCCTCATGATTTGTATGTCTGCGCGGGTTAGAGTCTAGCGCAGGTGGGACGAACGAGGGACGAGAACATGCCAAACCAAGATGTGACGGCGCTCAAGGTCGCCGTGCTAGCAGGAGGATGGTCGGACGAGCGGGAAATTTCCCTGGTGTCGGGATCGGAAGTTGCCGAAGCGCTGCGCCAAGCTGGCTTCCAGCATGTCGACCAGATTGACCCGGCGTCAGACGGGTTTTTGAAACAGATGGTGAACGGAGGCTATGACGTCGCCTTTGTGGCCATGCATGGCAAGTTGGGTGAGGATGGAAGCATACAGGGACTGTTGGAAGTACTTCATGTGCCATACACGTTCAGTGGTGTGTCCGCATCAGCGATTGCCATGGAGAAGGGAGCAGCAAAGGTCGTGTTTGAGCACGCGGGCATACCAGTGCCTAGGGGTGTTGAGCTGAAGGACGCTGATCTCGATCGAACCGAGACGGATGCGCTCGTAGACGAGCTGGGACTTCCGCTCTTTGTGAAGCCCGAAGGCAACGGATCGAGCATAGGAATATCGCGTGTTACATCACGAGAAGAACTGCCGGCGGCAATCGAAAAGGCTTTTCAGGCTGGAGATGGCGTACTCGTAGAGTCCGCTGTGGAAGGAATCGAGATTACAGTGCCCGTTGTCGGCAACATGAGACCGCGAGCGCTACCCATCATCGAAGTAGTCACCGGATCTGACTTCTACGACGAGAAGGTCAAGTATGAGCCGTCAGAGCTACATCATGTGATACCTGCGCGACTTGACGAGGAGACCTACGCGAAGGCACAGGAGCTGGCAGTTCGTGCACATCAAGCGCTTGGATGTCGTGGCTGCTCACGAAGCGATTTCATCGTGCGTGCGGACGGTACGCCGGTGATATTAGAGACGAATACGATACCGGGCATGACGTCAGCGAGCCTTCTTCCTGACTCGGCGCGGCATGCTGGAATTGAGTTCGAGGAGCTGTGCCGCCGCTTCGTGGAGCTTGCTCTCGAAGACAAGCGCTAATACAAGCGTAATACAGGAAGGGATCCATGGCCATGACGCTTGACGACATACTGCTACCACAGACCCCGCCAGACGTCGTGCAACGCTACAGTACGCTTGCGACTCGTGCGCAAAGCGCAACGTTCGGACTCCTGGAGGAAGACATCGTCATGCTCGATACCGAGACGACAGGTCTCTCCTTCAGGACGAATGAGTTGATTGAGATTGCGGCAGCCAGGATGAGCGGAGGAAGCGTTGTCGAGCGCTTCCAGACCTTTGTGCGTCCGACTGGTCCCATTCCGGCCGAGATCGTGGCACTCACGGGGATTCGCGACGTGGATGTGGTGTATGCACCTAGGGCAGAAGAAGCAGTAGCGGCACTCGCTGATTTCGTAGGCGGCATGCCTATCGTTGCACATAACGCGAGTTTCGACAGAACGTTCGTGGAGGGCGTCCCGGGTGGCGAGCTCGTAAGCGACGTGTGGATTGACTCGCTGGCGCTCTCACGTATCGCGTTGCCACGGCTCGCGACCCATCGACTATCAGATATGGCAACCGCCTTTGGGTGTGCTTCGGTGACGCATCGGGCAATGGATGACGTAGATGCTCTCTGCGGAATGTGGCGTATCCTGCTCGTTGCCCTGAGCGACTTGCCCGCGGGGCTGATGGAGCGACTGTCTACGATGCATGATGATGTACCGTGGGCGTACCGTCCACTCTTCGCGCACCTGGCCGGTATGAATCCAGGGGTTCGTTTCTCTCTTCTCAGCGTGAGGCGCGAGCTGGGTGCCCAACGCGATGGGGTTCGACGGCTTGATGCAGCAGATGATGGTGTTACGCTCGTGGCTCCTACTGCGGAGGAAATAGATGCGGCGTTCGCTCCGGGGGGCCTCGTTTCATCGTTATATGATTCATATGAGACACGCCCAGAACAAATCGCCATGGCTCAGGAGGTTCGAACGGCACTCGCCACATCGAGCCATCGCTGTCTGGAGGCGGGTACTGGTGTGGGAAAGTCCATGGCCTACCTGATCCCTGAGCTGCTCTTTGCGAGGAAGAATGGTATTACAGTGGGCGTCGCCACAAAGACGAACGCGCTCACGGATCAGCTGGTGTCACATGAACTGCCAGCGCTTTCTGCAGCGATGCCGGGTGGCGTAACGGTTGCGAGCCTCAAAGGGCTGGAACACTACCCCTGCATGCGACGTCTGGATGCGGCGTCACATGTTGAATTGAACACAAGCGATGGAGAAGCGGCGAGCGACATCCTGACAGCCATTGCCGTCACGTATGCGTATGCCTGTCAGACGGTTGATGGAGACCTCGACGCCCTGGGGATTCGCTGGCGTACGGTGCCGCGCGATCTCCTATCAACGACAACGGGTGAATGCCTTCGTCGTGGGTGTCCGTATTATCCAAAGGGTTGTTTTGTCCATGGGGCAAGGTCGAGTGCGGCATGCGCAGATGTCGTGGTTACCAATCATGCTCTGTTGTTGCGTGACATCGATTCGGAGAATGCAATACTGCCACCGATAAGGCACTGGGTGATAGACGAGGCTCATTCTTTTGATGCCGAAGCGCGTAGACAGTGGGCCCTTGAAGTGTCATGCGAGGATGTGCAAAGTGCATTACAACGACTAGGCAGTCCCGAGCGAGGTATTATCCAGCGTATTATCGCGGGTAGTACAAAGATGGACGCTAATACGCTTGTAGCAGGCCTGCTCGCTAAGGCAGCTTCGTGGGTGAGACGCAGCTCTGAGGAAGTCGTGGTGCTGTTCGATGCGATTCACGGCCTCGTGCAACGTGCGGGATTTGGTGGCTACGACAGCACAACACTATGGATTGACGACAAACTGCGCGGTAGTGCTGAATGGGCAGCTATCGAATCGGCGACGGTGCGCGTTTTGCCGGTGTTGGAAGAGACGGTGAAGGCTCTCGAGGAGTCGCGCGCGACGGTTGCAGTTGAAGATGCCGGACTAGCGGCAGAGCTTCAAGATCCCCTGCGACATATGCACTCGTTTGGTCAGGCGTTGCGACTCATTGTATTAGAGCCGGATTCAAGCTACGTGTATGCGGCTGAGCTGTATCGAGGGCGTCGTCGTATTTCCGACCGTCTGGCTGCTGAGCTGATCGAAGTTGGCCCCGAGCTTGCCCAGCGCTGGTATCCCGAGGCAAAGAGCATCGTATTTTCTTCGGCGACGATGGCGGTGGGAGCGAGCTTCGAGCACTTCGAGCACGCCGTCGGTCTTGATCTGCTGTCACCAGAGAAGCATGAATGCGCTCAGCTGCATAGTAGTTTTGACTTCGACAATCATATGTCGGTAGTGGTTGCGAAGGACATGCCCGAGCCGAATGATAGGCGATATCTTGACTCGCTTGCCAACCTACTCTACGACGTGCACGTTGCCATGAAGGGGTCGGTGCTCACGCTCTTTACAAACAGGCGTGAAATGGAGCGAGTGTATGAGGTTGTCAAGCCGAGGCTTGCTGCACATGGGCTTGAGGTGGCCTGTCAGCAAAGGCAGGGATCTCCTCGACGTTTGCGTGAGCGATTCGTGTCAGAGAAGTCCCTCTCGCTCTTTGCGCTCAAGTCCTTCTGGGAGGGATTCGATGCGGCAGGCGACACCTTGCGATGTGTGGTCGTGTGCAAACTCCCCTTTGCGACCCCGAATGAACCGTTGGTTCGCGAGCGCGAATTACGTGATCGCAGGGCATGGTGGAACCATTCGCTACCTGAGGCGGTGCTTGAGGTCAAACAAGCAGCAGGACGGTTGATACGCTCTAATACAGATACGGGTGTTTTCGTATTAGCTGACTCACGTGTTGTGAGGAAGCGCTATGGCTCTACCTTCATGGGGGCGATGCCGTCGCGCAACTGTATTACGTTGGAATGCGCGAATATGGGGCGGTACATAGGACTTTGGCGAGCTTCACACGAGAGGTAATGCATCCATGTCGGAGAGTGTAGCACGTGCGTATTTGCGAGCCTCCGACATGACCTCCTCATTCGCGACGTGAAGCGTACCAGCACAGGCGGCGACGCGACGCGGTAGCCAGTCGCTACGCTGACCGTAATACGGTATTGTACCGCGTATTACATCCGCGCCTTCAAACGTAATACGTAGACCTGGCCACTCGAGGAGTGTTGCGTATGAGGGATCTGAAAAGCATACCTCGACATGGCGGGTGTCCGTAGCGATTGATTCCGACTGTTCGGGGAGGCGTCCGACCGGACCCAATGTAATACTACGCATGCGGTCGAGTCTGAAACTGCGATCCTCGAGTCGGTCCAAATCATATGAGTCGGCATACCACAGGTTACTGTTGTTGTCGAGGCGGAGGTTACGTACGAGGGCGCAACGCTCGCGCGGTTCAGCGTCGGCGATGCCTTGATACGCGAAGGTGAGCATTCGTGACTCCACCAGCGAACGTGCGCACAACGTCACTGCCTGTGTGAGGGAGTGGTTTCGTCGTGTGCCGAGAGCGCTTCGAACGTCTGCGTCATCGATACCGTCATAGGAGAAAGCGCTGCGAAGTCGTGTGCGCACGGGGTCGTCATCTGGTACTCCCGCAAGGTCAAGCGCATGTACGAGTGCTATGGTCTCGGACTTTGTGAGCCGAATGGGTCGTCCGTGAATGGCTGGGTATTCCAGCGTGAATTCCGTAAAATCATCGTTTGCCGATATGAGGAGGCCTCTCGACTCTTCACCTGATGCTTGACAGACGATCTCCATCATCGCGGATGCCTCAGATATGTCGATGCCTAAACGGTGCGCTAGAGCATCGACACTTATGCGTTCGCCGGTGTGGCTGAGCGAGCCAAGTACTAGTATTAACTCGCGAATACGTTGGCGGCTTGGTTTGCGACCAGAAGTTCGCTTTCCCGACATTATGCTATCCCCTCTCCGGCCACCGCCGTCAAGACTGAACGCCAGGCCTTGGCGAGGGATGGTGGTTCCACGGGGTACACGCCCTCGGAGATTGCCCACGTGACGGCAGCGTCCTCGTCAGCCACTTGGATACGTACTACGTTTGCCCCATCGCGAATCTCCCACAGGCCGCGGTCTGCGACCGTTTCACGGACATCGACAAGTCTCCTGTCTGGTACGTAGAATGTGGCCTCATATTTGTATTTCCCCAGTTGAAAGGGCAAGCGAATGTAGTCACGAACGTTGAAGTCGCTTGGTGGTTCGTATGTCTTACGTTTGTATTCACGCACTGATTCGACGCGGTCAAGGTTATATACGTGGGGAGCCTCCATGGCATCGTTGCGCAATCTCGATGCCACCATGTAGGTGGTGCCGCGCAACGGGAAGAGTCCCAATGGCAAAACCATGCGGTCGGTGTGGGTACCGTCTGCCTTTTGATATGAGATCTGCGCTGCGTGATGAGCGGATATGCATTCCTCGATGTAAGTCAGTTGGCGACTGCGGCTACGGGTTTGCGAAGGGAGACGCACGCCAATAGTTCCGTCGAAAGACCGGTCAATCTTGCTGAGGGCGAGACGTAAGTCCTGGGCATAGGGGAACGATGGATCTGCGGCTAATGGTAGGAGAACGGAGTCAAGAAAGAGCGCATCCTCGGTGGTTATTGCGGAGTCATCCGCATACGAGGCCTCCTCGTCTACCTTCCATGCCGGCTCACCTGTGGGGAGGTCATGACGGATTATGGAGACGCCGGCTGCCAAGAGGCGGTTACGATCTCGCTGGTATGCCTTGCGAAAACCGTCGTCCGACATCTGAGGATAGAATTCTTTGCGGATGCGCTGCGTCGTCATGGGATGATGGGCGTTGATGAGGGCCACCGCTAGCGATACGATGCGGCGAGCGGACTTGTCGTCCTCAGTGGGTTCCCTGAATTCGTCATCAAATGCGTCCATGCGCTCTCCTTGAAAGCGTGGTTATGTTGGTGAAAGTGTAGCATCAGCGGCGAATATTGATGAGCAGGCTCCCGAAGTGACTTGCATATGCAGCCTGATTTGCGTGTAATATTAGTATATCTGGGCATGATGGCATGAAGATACGCCGAACATATAAACCGCCTACCTCATATGCGGGTGTATTACCAGCGTATTCGACGTATACTGTGATGCCGAGGTGCAGAGGCGTGCAGCCAAAACGCAGCAAAGGATGGACAACATGGCCAAGACGCGAGAATACATGGACTATCTTGATGAAAGGATCGGGATAGCCCCTGCATATAGCCAGGAGGAGTGTCAGGCAGGCGAGGTCATCTCGCGAATAATGAGAGAACATGGTCTCCAGACCTCGGTCGAGGAATTCGACGGACGCGGTTCGGGCACGATGGCCAGGAACGTTCTCGTTATCGTCATGTTTGTCACAGCGCTCGTCGGGGGTCTCGTTCCGGACGCCCTACATATTGTCCTGCTTCTCGTGGCGCTGTCTGCTGCGGCGCTTCTGGCGTTCATGCATTTCGTGCGGAATGTCTTCGAGGATTTGGGGCCTGCGCATCGAAGCCAGAATGTCGTGGGCATACGACGCGCTCCGGCAGAGAATGTAGTGCGAGGTTCTCGTCCCATCGTGATTGTTGCTCATTACGATACGCCTCGCGAGAGCGTCATGAGGCGAGGCATGCTTGCGCGCTATCAGCCCACATTCGTTCGAGTGGCCGCTGTTTGCCCTGCGGTCGTTGCCGTGGCCTTGCTCTTTCAGGTCATGATGTTCCTGCCCGAGCCGGTGCGCCTATTTATGTGGGTAGTAGGCCTCATTGCATCGCTGCCGTCACTCTTCGTGGCGATAACGTCCATCATGTCGAGCTTTGGCGAGTGCACGCTGGGCTCAAATGACAACAAAGCCTCCGTTGCGGCGCTGCTTAGCATGGTGGACAAGGTCAGTCCTGCCGAGGACCATGCAACCGTCGCCGCCAAGCAACGTCCCTCGCATCAGCGTAGACGTCGTGCGGACGGACCCGCAGAACCTGCTGAGCAGCAAGTAAGGCGCGTCACAGTAGTCGAGGAAGTCTACGGTGTCCGTCATGGCGAAGATGTGCTCAGAGCAGTGGGGATACTGCCCCCATCGTGCGAGATTGTGTATGAGGAGCCCAAGGTTACGGTGATGGAAGAGCCGCTTGAATCTTGGGATCAGTCGCAGGCTGTAGATAGCGTTGACGAGATTGATTACGCCGACGATTTTGAGTCCGATGATGTCGATGAAGGCTATGAAGACGACGCGTTCGATGAGGACTTTGATGCTGATATTGAGGATAAAGAATACGAGAACGAGGACTATGACGTTGACGGCTACGAGGATGACACTTACGAGGATGACGAGGATTACGGGGACGATGGCTTCGGTGAGGACACCTACGACTCGGATTACGACGAATACGGGTATGAGGACGACGAGGAACCTGCTCCGGAGAGCGACGAATTCGTAACGAGCGCCAAGGCGGGCATCAAAAAGCGCGACGATAGACTCGCATCCCTGCCATCCCTCGACTCAGATGAATCGGCGTACGACGATGGTTCGGAGGAAGAGGACTACTCCGAGGACGCTTATGATGACGAGTACGCTGATGACGGCGATTTCGATGATGACGGATACGACGAATACGATGACGAAGACGACTACGCCTACGACGACGAGGAAGAAGGTAACTACGACTACGCCTACGACGAAGATGAGCGCGAGGACGAATACGACGACGAAGAAATTCTGGATGACGAAACCGAAGAGGATGTCGATGCGGACGCGGGCGAGGACGGCTACGAATTCGAAGATGATCTCGAGGCGGAGGAAGAAGAGGCCACTGGCTTAGATAGTGGAAGAAAGCCGATGGGTTCTGCGATAGGCGGTTGGTTCTCAAAGCGCTTCAAAGTTGTGCAAGAGTTTCTTACCTACGATGATGACGATTCGGGATCGGGTGGATGGATTAACAGCGAAGAGGACAATGGCACACATACGAGGCCTGTCGAGGAGGAGTCCATCGCAGACGAGACGGCTGAGGTCTTCGATGAAGAAGAGGATGAAAGCGACCAGCTGTTAAGCGAAAGCGACGAGGAGACCTACACCGGTGTCGAGGACGATGGATATGATGTCGCGAGTCGATTCGAGGCAGAGAGAAGGCCAATCTTTGCGAATGTTCCGAGCATCGAGGATGAGCCAGTCGCGGAGATGACGGAGTCGTATGGGGATGACCCGGACGCAATGGCTGATCTAGCGTTCGATGCGGAGCAGCAGGAGGAGTATGCGGACGACTTCGAGTATGAAGAAGACGAGCTTACATATTATGGTAACCAAGGGTTAGACACCAATCAGTACGAGCAGGAGAATATCGAGGACGAATATTCCGAGGACGAGCAGAACTGGGATGAAGAGTCCTATGAGGATGAAGATCTGACGGACGAGGACTATCCTCTCGACGAGGATTCGGACACCTATGACGATGAGGACTATCTGCTCGATGAGGACTCCAGTGCGTATGACGAGGAATATGAGGAAAAGAAGGACGTTCGACGTAAGGCACGCAAAGAAAAGAAGCCGTCGTTTGCACAGCGCATTCTGGGCGTCTTTGGAGGAGGCAGGCGTAAGCGTGCCGCGAAGCAGGAAGAGTACACATACGAGGAGGAGTACGAAGAGGAGTACGAAGGCGACGAGTACGAAAGCGATGAGTATTACCTGGCGGACGAAGATACCCTCGATAATGATTACGAAACGGATGATCAGGAGTCTGGGTATGACGGAGATGAAGAGGACTACGGGTATCTGGACGAGGAAGAATATACAGAAGACGATGATTACCCCGAGGATGACGGCTATCTAGAGGATGACGGCTACCTCGATGATGGCGAATACCTTGAGGATGATGACTATCTCGAGGAAGATGAGTACTTTGACGAGGATTACGAGCCTGAACAAGGCGAGCCCGTTGAGGCACCGCAACAACTCATCGACCCAAATTCCCTGCATTTCGACCGTGAAGAGGACGATGAAGACCTCGTGACACGTGACGATTCTGGCTTGAGCACTATCTCGGACAGTTATGACCTCTACACGGGAGATGTCAAGCGCGAGTCTCAGCGCGCACGTCCTGCTTCCATCGACGATCCCACGTGGGGTACGTCAACGTATCAGCCCACGCGCCCAGCGCTCAACATTGCGCGTCGTGCCGCCCTCTATGATTTGCCGGATCCTTCGGGAAATACGGTCGATCCCCTTGCGGATGATTTCGAGTACGACGAGGATGTGCTTGCGACGAGCGAGGAGGCCGAACGCGCCGAGGCTCGTGGCGGCTTCTGGGGCGAGAGTGCCAGTAACCCGCGCTCGCAGGCATGGAAGGGCGGCGCAACAATGCGTGAGGACATTCGCCAGAATGGCATGATTGACTTTGATGGGGAGTTGCAGGATGCCATGCTCGAACTCGGAGACGACTTCCTCGACCAGCACGACATCTGGTTCGTCGCAACTGGAGCTTCCGCACAAGACCATGCCGGCATGAAGGCTTTCCTCGATGCACATCGCAAAGAGATTCGTGGCGCGTTCCTTGTGAACCTCGAATGCGTGGGTGCCGGTTCTCTGGCGGTCTATGCGCGCGAGGGTCTTTCCGATCGACGCCGGGCGGATAGGCGGCTCGTGCGGATGGCGTCAGATATCGCGCGTGATTTGCATATCAGAGTCGACACCGCCATGTGCGACTGGACGGATACCGACGCGGCGACGGCCATGCGTTCACGCGTGCGCGCCATGAGCATCGTGGGTCTTGACGAGAACGACCTACCCGCGCTATCTCAAACCGTTGATGACGTGCCCGAAAACGTGAGCCCGAATCAAGTTGATGACGTCGTTCGCATCGTGACGGAGATTATTCGCCGCGCATAAGAAACAATCGAGCGTGTCAGAGGCAGGTCTCATAAGCCCGCTCTCATGTACGAAAAAGGGGCCGCTGGGAAATAGCTCCCAACGGCCCTTCTCCATGTGTGAAGCTATGCTTAGCGCCTGCGGCGATGCCAGGTGGCAAGCATGCCGACTGCCATGGCGAGCGATCCGCCGCATGCCAGGGCCATCGGTGAAATGAGCGGGTCACCAGTTTTGGGTGTCGTTGATTTCGTCGACTCAGTTTTGCTCGTGCCGCTGGCTGAACTGGTCGGTTGTTTCTGCGTTGTGCCTTCCTTCTCGGGCTTCTTCTCTTCAGGCTTTTGGATTAGGACGGCCTGCGCCTCGTCGGCGATATCCTCGTGCGTTGCGATAAGCTTCCCGTTGGCCGTAAGGCGCTCGAATGCGACGGCGGTTACGCCTCCTAGTTTTGAGGCATCGAACGTGAAACTCACCTCAGCAATGCCAGAGGATTCCTTGGGCGTGAAAGTGGCATGCGCGGTTACGGGTTTGTTGTCCGCTGATTGCAGCGGTTGCTTTGTCTGCTTGTTGTAGAGTGCGCCTTCGAGCTGGTATTCACAGCCGGGGACGAGACCCTCGTATGCGACCTTGTCAATGATGGTCACCTTGCTCGTAGCGTTCGTCTCATGTTTGCCGGTGCTGGCGTCAGTGGCCGTCGTGCCGATGTGAGGCACATGGACGGTCTGGTCTTCGTCGGAGAGGTCCGCATGTACGGCGACTTCTACGCCTTCGTGCAGGCACGACTCGAAAGCAACGATGGAGGTAGTCTTCACGTGGGAAGCGTCGAAGGAGAACTCGAGACTCACGGTGCCGGATGGTTTCTCCGGCGTGAACTTGACTTCGGCGGTGACGGGGCTTCCGTCCTCATGCGTGATAGCGGATCCCGTTTGCTTGTCGTGGAGCGTTCCACGCACAACGTATTCGACTCCCGGGTGCAGGTTGGTGTAAGAGACCTCGTCGGTGACGCGCACGGTTCCCGTGCCGAGCACGTATGAGTCGCCGTCCTCGCTATCGGATGCCTTGGTGCGAATCTGGGGGAAGGATACCGTCTGTGCGACGTCGGTGAGGTCTTCATGACGAACAAGCACGCGTGCCTTGTTACCCTCTCCCTCAAATAACGTCTCAAAACAGACGATGGTTTTGCCCGCTAGTGAGGTTGCATCGATTGTGAAGGGCATCGCGATCTGTCCCGAGCTGGTGTCCGGTTCGAAGGTCTGGCGCGTGACAAGCTCGTTGCCGTCTGCGTCGAGAAGCGGATCCCCCGTTTGCGCGTCAACAAGCTTGCCCTCCATGGTGTAGGACGTGTGCGGTGCGAGGCCACGATAGGCTACGGTATCAATGAGCTCGACCTTTTCGCTTGCGACTAGCTCGTGCGCGTCGCCATTGCCAGTGAGCGTAGTACCGATGTCAGGCACGGTTGCCGTCTGCGTGACATCGTTGATGTCGGCATGGATGACGAGCTCGCGACCTTCCCGCAGGAGTGTTTCGAATGCTACAAGTTCCTTGCCCGCGACAAGCGAAGCATCGAAGGAGAAGTGAAGCTGAGCCGTGCCTTCGGCCATCTCCGCCGCGATGGTCGTGCTTGCTTCGATGGGTTTGCCGCTTTCGTCGAGCAGGGGTTCACCCGTAGCTTTGTCCATGACCGTTCCGCGAATCTCGTACGTTGCTCCAGGAATGAGGTTGGTATAGGTCACGGTGTCTACGAGGGTGATGGTGCCGGTAGCGGAAGCGGTGTGATGGCCGTGTTCATCGGTGAACTCGGTTCGAACGTTTGGGATGGTCACGGTTTGTGCTTCGTCGGTGATGTCTGCGTGGATGGCGAGGGCAACGTCCTGTCGCACGAGCTCCTCGAATGCCACCAGCGTCCTTCCGACGACGAGTGCGCATGGGATCTCGAAGCTGACCTCTACGCTACCGCTTGCCTCGTCCGGAGTGAACGACGCGGAGGAGCTGACCTCGCGCCCGCTTGCGTCAACGACCTTTTGACCGGTCTTTTTGTCGACGAGCGTTCCGTTGAGGACGTAGCGTCGACCAGGCACGAGGTTCTCGTAGGTCACCGTGTCGACAAGTTTGACCGTCTCGGCCCCAGCAGCAACCTCGTGATTATCAGCTTCATCGGTAAGCGTTGTGTGGATGGCGGGGAATCGCACGGTCTGATCCTCGTCATTGATGTCGGTGTGCGTGGCAATCTCATGGTCATCCTCCATGAGATGCTCGAAGGCTACGGTTGTGGTGCCACTGAGACTGCTCGCGTCAAACTCGAAGTTGAGCGAGACTTGCCCCGCCGCGTTCGAAGGAGTGAAGCTCGTGGTCGCGGTGATGGCGGTACCCTGTTCGTTGCGGAGCAGCTCGTCCGTTTCCTTGCTCATGAGTTCGCCGACCATCTCGTATGTCTTTCCAGGTGTCAGTCCTTCGTAGCGGACGACATCGGTGAGGGTCACCCTGCCGGTCGCTGGTGCAGTGTGCTGCGTTTCATCGAAGGTGAGGGTGGTCTCGATTCTTGGCTGCGGGACGGTCTTGTTGTCGACGGTGCCCATGTCGGGGAAGTAGTCATTCTGGTGGATGCGTACGGTGAACGAGACGAGCTGCTTTCCTTCGTTGGCCTTTGAGGGGAGTTCGCGCACCTCGTAGGTATCGTAGGGAAGCGCGCCGAGCTTGTCATCTGCGGGTACGACGATGCTGTCGCTGCCGCTGAACCAGATGCCCGCCGTGGGGTCGAGGAGCTCTTCGACGACCTTGTCACCGTCGCCAACCGCGTTGTCATTGACGTTGGTCTGACGGGTGTGAGGGTTCGTCTCGGTGTGGAAGAGGCCGTTCTCGTCGGTCACCGCGATGTGGCTTTCGCCCGTGGTGAGGCTCGTGATGCGGAAGGTTGCGTTGCTCATGCGTTCCATGGATTCTTCCTCGACCTTGTTGAAGCCGAAGCCTCCACGCATTACCTGATCCTCGACGGATTGACTCTCGTCGGTGAGGTCGCAGACTACGCCGTTCTCGTGGATCTGAACGGTTGCGGACCAGTCTTCGTTGGGCAAGAAACCCGCAGGGGGCTCGGTCTCGCGAATCACATAGGTACCATAGGGAAGCAGGTCGGCGTCGGTGCGCGCGATGCCGTCCGCGTCGGTTGTGAGTGTGCAAATGATGCTGCCCGGTTGGTAGACAGTTCCGTTGACGACAACGGGCTGCTCGCTCGCGAGTTCGACCGTGATCTGTGCGCCAGCAAGAGATGCCTCACCCTGTCCGACGTGCAGTGACGTTTCACGTGAAACCTTACCGACTGCGAGGCCTCCGCGAATGATGCTGTCCTCGCATGTGTCGCCTCCGAGGTCGATGATTTTGCCGTCGTCACGAATCTCGAACTCGCGAATGAAGTCGTCGTTAGGCAGATAACCCTCGGGCGCCTGCGTCTCACGGATGCGATAGCTGCCATAAGGTAAGTCGCGAGTGCCGGTAGTTGCGATGCCCGCGTCGTTGGTGTGAATCGTGCGGATTAGGTCGCCTTGGGCGTACTCGGTTCCGTTGACGAAAACGGGGTGCGCACTAGCGAGGTAGATGGAGAACTCGGCCCCGGCAAGCGTTGCGTCGCCTTGGGCGTTCGAAGTCGCGAGGTCGTGGTCGACCTTGCCGAGTCGTACGCCTCCCCTGATGACTGGCTCGAGACAGGGAGTTGAGGTGAGGTCAACGATCTGTCCGTCGGTTCGAATCTCGAAAGACTGTCGATAGTCCGAGTTGAGCTGATATCCGTTGGGCGCGTATGTCTCGCGGACGGAGTAGGTGCCGAAAGGAAGCACACGCGCATCCGTCTGAGCCATGCCGTTGGCATCAGTTGTGAGCGTTGTGACGGTCTGGCCCTTGGAATAAGATTTGCCACCGATGATAACGGGTTTCACGGACTCGAGGATGATTGCAAACTTGGCGCCTTCGAGCGACGCAGCTCCCTGTGATTCGGAGCGTCCGAGTTCGGCATCGCACTTGGCGATACGCACGCCGCCGCGTACGACTTCGTCCTTGAAGGGGTTGTCGATCGTGACGAGAGTGTTTGTGTTTGCGGCAGAGAGCGTTACGCGCTGAGCCGAAGATGTGTTGCGGTAGGAATCGTTCGTTTGGGACTCGCGTACCTCGTAGGTGCCGAGCGGCAGGTAGCTGCTCGACGTGGATGCCTTGCCCTGGTCGTCGGTGATGAGGGGATTGCCTATGACTTCGCCAGGACCATAGGTCTTGCCATCAACCACTATGCTCGTCTCGTTTGCGTTGGCGATTTCGAAGCGGATACCAGCCAGAGAGGCGTCGCCTTGGGCTGTGGTACCAGTTTGTTCGTCATGCTTTTGGATCGAGATGCCCGCGCTCTCCATGGAATCACGTATGACGGGCGGGGCGGTGAATGAGTTCCCACTGATGGAGAAGGCGTGGATAGGCGCTTGGTAATCAGCGGGAGATGATGCGGTCTGGCCCTCGAGGTAATAACCCGACGGTGCCTTGACCTCTTGGATGGTGATGGTGCCGAGCGGAATCACGGGATGTCCATCTGCGTTGAGGTAGAAGTCGTCTCCGCGCACTTTCGCGGACGTAGCCCAAGGTACGATGCCGTCATTGCCGCTTCGGAGGACCCAGGTTCGCGTCGCATGGGAGGGCAGGGTGCTGATGGTATAGTTGCCGTCATAGTAGCGGACGGCGAACTCGGCGCCGCCCATGGCATCCGTGCTGGTACCACTCGATGCGTCGACCTTCTTTACGATGATTGACGGGGTCTCGAATATCGGGGTGTCGGTGAGCTCCACGACGGTCGTCTCGCCGGCTTTGACCACAAACCTGTGAGGGGTGGCGTCAAGCAAGAAGCCCATAGGTGCCGTGTCCTCGCGCAGCCAATAGGTGCCTTCGTCGAGATCAACCGGTGGCGTTGTGCCGTCGTCTTTGGTGGTCAGAACGGCATTGTCCGCGCTCTGTGTGCAGGCTTGGTCACGCCAAACGCTGAACTTCGCGCCTGCAAGTGAGTAGGTGCCGAGGCTGTTTGTGATGGACGAAAGGCTGGAGACCTTCTTTGCTCGGGCCATGCCGCCTCGTACGATCTCGGGACGCCAAGGTGCCGAACGGACGCGCTGGACGGCGGCGCCATTGGCCGGAACTTGCGGATAACCTGGCGTCTGGTAGTAGGATGCAGCGTTCGAGTGAACCAATACGGTGTAGGTGCCATCGCCGACTGGCGTGGCCGTGAAAGAATAGGTACCGTCCGCCGGGACCATGAGGGCATAGTCGATGCACAGGGCGTGAACTGACTGACCGTCGGGCATGGTGAGGGCGAACTCCGTCTCTAAACCCTGCCAGATGGCTGTGAGCTGACAGTTACCAGTGATTGTGCCGTCGTCGTTGAGTTGCGCCGTGCCGCCGTTCTGGAACTTGAGGGTCTGAGCCGCGAGTGCCGTGTTCGCAAGCAATAACGTGATGATTAGGGCAAAGAACGTCTGTCCGAGTAGCTTACGTTTGCCGGCATGGCCGAGGCCCAAGGGCAGGCCACCGCGAGGAAGGTCACCACCAATCATGCGGTGCCGTGGTGGACGATTAGATTGATCCCCCGCTCCTCCCGCCTTCAGTCCGTCATTGCGACGGACGTAGGCCAAACGTGCTTGCTGTGCCATACGAACCTCCTTGGTCGCGATGGATAGGGTTCGTATACGGTACGAATGCAAGCTTGCACTTTTTTCCCCGCTAGCTGACAGCAATTTCCCCGTTTTTTGCACTTTCGCAGGTAAACATAGGTGTTTCGTTTTGCACTCTATTGACCTTAGAATTTTCTGAAATTTCGGGGTGACAGGGGGGACAGTCCCCTGGGTACTCAGGGGACTGTCCCCCCTGTCACCCCTGGTCCAGCTGGAAAGTTTTTCCTTGCGTGCGGGCTTGGTTGTGCTACAATCGCTTTCACACGCGGGTGTAGTTCATCGGTAGAACCACAGCTTCCCAAGCTGTTGAGGTGGGTTCGACTCCCATCACCCGCTCCACGAACAAGCGCGCGGCTCCGAGGAGCCGCGTTTCGTTTTTTCATTGAGACGTCAGGTGCTTGGTCCTATCGACCACCGGCTTTTTCGTAGAGCAGGCGGTCCTTGATGGGTTGCGGATCGATGCCGAGCGCCTCCATGATTTTGAAGGCAAAGGGATAGGGCGTGGCCGGGCCCTGTGAGGTCACGACGTTGGCATCCCATACCGCCACCTCGTCGGACACGAACGTTGCACTCTTGAGCTTCTGACCATATCCGGTGTAGCCTGTGGCGCGCTTGCCCGCAAGGACGCCCGCCGCCTCAAGGACGGTAGTTCCCGAGCACATGCCACATACGAGCTTGCCGGCTTCGTCGAAGGCGCACAACGTCTGCATGACCTCTTCGTTTGCGATGAGCGGAGCAGCCGCAGTACGGCCACCGGGCACCACGATGGCGTCATAAGTGGACACGGCATCGGCCGAGAAGGCATTGTCTGCACGGACGGTCATACCCTGCATAGTAGGAACCCACCGCTCACTGCCCGTGTGGAAGCTTGCACACTCGAGACCTGCGCGCATGAGCAGATCCATGATTTGCACCGTTTCGCTCTCTTCGCAACCATCGGGCATGAGCACGGCGACCTTACGGGCTGCAAGGGCCTGTGGTACGGCCGCGCTGCCCTCGGGTGCCGGCCAGTGACCAGCCTTCGTCTCCCATGAGGGGACGCCTCCCTCCACGTCAAATGCGTTGTAATACACCATGCGCTGCTTCACCGTCTCGGAGTCAAAACCCAGTGCATCCACCAACGCATAAGCGAACGCGTAGGCAAACGCTGGGCCCTGCCCCGTCAGTATGTGACCGTCAACCACCACTGGGGCGTCTACCCATGTGCCGGGGTTTTCCACTTTGTCGACTACGCCGGGATAGCAGGTGTAGCGCCTGCCCTCTAGAAGTCCTGCGCGACCGAGTATTTCGGGTGCCGCACAGATGGCGCATACCCAGGCTCCACGTGCGTCCATCACACGCAGGGCCTCGATGAGCTCCTCATGCTCGCTCATGGCATCCGCTCCACCATAACCTCCTGGCAGCACCACCATATCGTAGTCGTCAAGCGTGCCGTCGAACACCACGTCAGTACGCATCGTGATGCCATGCGTTCCCGCCACGTCCTGATCGCCCAGACTCACCATGTCACAATCGATTTCCGCCCGACGCAAGACATCCACGATAGTAAGTGTCTCGCCCTCTTCGCATCCCGGTGCCACGATCAACGCCACTTTAGTCATGCCTATCTCCTTCTCTTCGCCGTATGTCGTACTGCATAGCCCCATGGTATACGCTGCCTTTCCACACCGAAACGCTTTTCCAGATCGTGGAAACGGCTGTGCTTTATCGCCAGGCACTCGTATGCTCGAAACAATCAAAAATGATGACACGAGTTGCGAAGGGGGACTTGGATGAAAATCAAAGGAAGGCATTTGATGGTGGTCGCTGCGATGTGTGGCCTTTCGGCAGCGACGGTGGGGCTCATTACCAACGTAGCGGGGCTCTTCTTTACGCCTATGGCTACGGAGTTCGGCATCATGCAGGGCGCGGTGAGTCTCACGCTCACCATCGCTAACATCTGCGTGGCGCTAGGAGGCCTCGCCACACGCAAGTTCACCAAGCTCATGTCATTGCGCACTCTGCTCGTTGCGGGTACCGCGATTCTTGTTGGCTCCACGTTGGCTACCGCTTTCGTGCCGGGTATCGGAATCGCTTATGTGCTCTCGGCAACGAAGGGTCTCGCCGGTGGCGTCATCGGATTCGTGCTCGTCACCTACGTACTCAACAAATGGTTCGAGGAACAGCTTGGCCTTGTGACCAGCCTCGCCATGGGCTGTAGCGGACTTGCAGGTGCGCTCTTCACTCCCCTTGTGCAGTCCGTCGTCAATGGCGTAGGCTGGCGTGCGGGCATGGTGCTCGTTGCTGTGATTATGCTCATCCTATGCTTGCCAGCCATCCTGTTCGTCCCCTCCTGCGATCCCGGTGATGTGGGTCTCGTCCCCTTTGGGAGCAAAGAAATACCCACGTCTGCACACGTGAGTGGAACGCAAGCTCAGAAGACACCCATCTCTGTGAACAAGCTTCTTTTTGCCGCCGCCGTTCTCTATGCCATCCTCTCTGCGGCCGTGAGCGCCATGCCGCAGCACTTCCCCGGGTTTGCTGAGGAGGTAGGACTTAGTGCGGCCGTCGGTGCCGCCATGATATCGGTATGTATGGTAGCGAATACGCTGGGCAAGGTCGTGATGGGTTGGCTCACTGACCGCATCGGCGCTCGCATGTCCATTCTGGGCTACACGGTGCTGGTGTGCGCGTCGATCGTCGCGCTGCTGCTGGTGCATGCTCCCGCAGCCTTTATTGTGGCCGCGTTCTTCTTTGGCCTGTGCTATTCGCGCGCTACCGTAGGTCTTACCATGCTGTGTCGCGAGGTGTTTGGAAAGCGAGGCTTCGGCATCGTGTATCCTGTGGCCGCTCTGGGTTGCAGTTTCTCCAACGCCGTCTTTTCCTCAGCCGTCGGCTTTGCCTTCGACCTCACTGGTGGCTACACCGTCTCGCTGGTTGCATTTCTCGGCTTTCTCGTGGCCTCTGCCGCCGTCATGTTATGGTGCTACCAGAAATAAGGTTGTGAACTAGTGGGACATTTCCCTTCGTACTCGACAGACGCGCGGGAGGCCACCCATGATCTACGACAAGCTCATAGTCGCGCTGCTCTCCGCACTGGCAACGGAGCGCGAGGAGACCACGAACGCGACCATTGCGCGCTACCTCGTAACACATATCGAAGACCTCGATGATGTCACAGTTAAGGGAGTCGCTTCAGCCTGCAACGTAGGTGTGGGTTCGGTCTCACGGTTTTGTCGCGAGACGGGCTTTCGCGGATTCGATGAGCTAAGACGAGCGCTGATGGAGGCGGGGCCCTCGTTCGAGCTTGCACCGACCGACCACGCGGGTTTTGTGGGTGCTTCAATCGTTCAGGCGGAACGCAGCGTTGACAAAAAGATGCTGCGTGCCCTCGTCGACGATCTACGTGTTTACCAGAAAGTCTTTGTCTGCGGCATGCTCAAGGCACAGGCGGCGGCTGTTAATCTTCAGGTGGACCTACTCATGCAGGGAAAGCTTGTCCATACGTGTGTGAGTTATGCCGAGCAGCTAGGACACATCGCAGCTGCGGCACGTGACGAGATGGTGGTGGTTTTTTCGTACACGGGATCCTACTTCGATGCCTACGACCTCTCTGATTCCTTTGCTCGCCTCGACCGACCTCGAGTTTGGATGGTTACTGGGACCAAGCGACCTCAGCCGGAGTTCGTATATGGATGTCTGTCGTTCAAGTCGAGTCACAGTCAGCTGGCACACCCCTTTCAACTAGAGATGATTGCTGCGCTTATCGCACAGGAATACGCACGAGCTATGGAGCGGACAAACGACTTACCCGAGCATCTGCGATGAGCGGAGCAGCTTTACCGGAAACTATGCGAAGTCCCAACGGTGGAAGGCGGGTTCCATCTTGTCAAAGGTATGGAAGCCCTCGAAGCCGAGGCTCGCGAGGTAGTGCTGGAAGTGGCGGATGTAAGCACCGAGGTGCTCGGGCCTGTGGGAGTCCGAGCCGAGCGTAATGACGGTGCCACCGAGGTCACGATAGAGCTCCAGGATTTCGCGTGCAGGATGGGAGTCTGTCAGACCGTAGCGGACGGACGACGTGTTGAGCTCGATGCCCTTGCCGCGGGTAATCGTGTGCTCAAGCGTTGCGGCCACGAGGTCGCGGTTAGCCGGGAAGTTGAGGATACCTGCCGGGTCATAGCGCTTGATGAGGTCCACATGTGCCAGTACGCTCCAGTGCGCGAAGCTCGTCGCCACGTCGTAGAGCTCCTGATAGTACGCGAGGTTGTATTCCTCCTGCGTGCGGCCTTCTTGAAACTCGCCGGTCCAGAACTCAAGGTCGCCCACCTGATGAATGGAGAGCAGCACGAAGTCGAATTCATCGGCGTATTTGTTCCATAGGGCGTTGAATTGGGGAATTGTATGTGTCTGGACACCGAACTCGAGGCCAGCCTTAATGCTAATGCGGTCTGCCCAGCGATCGCGGAGGTCGGCGATGCAAGGGAAGTAGGCCTCATAGTCCACGTTGAGCACACGCTGGCCCTCCATGACCTTGGCCGAGAGTGCATCCTCCCAGTCAGGCTTGATGCCGTAGTCGACGTGGTCGGTGAAGCAAATCTCGTCGAGGTTGCTTTTCCAGGCGTCTTCGACGACCTTTTCGGGGGCATACCAAGAGTCATCGGAGAACATCGAGTGAACGTGGTAGTCGGCTAACATGGCAGTTCCTCTCTGCTGGCGCAACTTGTAGCGAGTCGATGGCTGAAAATGCGTTTATTGTACGACGAATTCGGGAAATGTCGAGTATAGAGGGCTTCTGAGACCGAAATACCAGCACGTTCTCAGACTGATACTCGGGTGTTTTTAGTTTCGTCGTACAATAAGCGCACTTCGAACCACGCGAGGCATCGGGAATCCTGAAAAAAGTCCCTCACATCCATATGAGACTTTCAAGCGTGCGCTATAAGAGTTTCATTCGGTAGTCCCAATGCGTCGAGGAGCCAGCATTCATAGCTCGGCAGTCGCGCTATACTTGCTCCTTGCGAACAAACCCCACACAGAAGGAGAGTTGCCATGTATGGAAGTAAGCGACTCACGCGCGAAGAGGTTGCGGCGACGATGGCAGGTATTTCGACAAACATTGAGCGCTACGCGGAGCTCTTGGTGCGCAAGGGAGCGGCTATCGCGCCTGGTCAGGAGCTCGTGCTTTCAGTGCCCGTTGAACGCGCTGACTTTGCCCGACTGGTGGTGCGTGAGGCATATACGGTGGGCGCTGCCAATGTCACGGTGGTATGGGAGGACGATGAGATTCGGCGCATGGACTATGACAATCACGACGTGGCATACTACGAGCAGGTGCCTGCATGGAAGCGCGCTCAACTCAACGACCTTGCCGAAGCCGGTGCGTCGTTTCTCTTTCTCAGGGGATCGGATCCCAACGGCCTTGTTGGCGTGGATCCGGCAAAGATTGCGATCGCGTCGAGGGCTCGCAACACGCAGTGCAAGAGGTTCCGTGACGGACTTGACTTCGGCCGCAATGCCTGGTGCATCGCAGGTGTGCCCGTGCTCGCGTGGGCGCAGATGGTGTTCCCTGGTCGCGATGATGACGAGGCTATGCTACGTCTCTGGCAGGCCATCCTTCAGACGACGCGTGCCGATGGACCAGCGCCTCAGCTGGAATGGGAGCGTCATAACGCTACCTTCGAGAAAAACAAGCGCATGCTCAACGATTATGCCTTTGATTACCTGCGGTATCGTTCGGCCAACGGCACGGACTTCGTCGTCGGTATGACCAAGGGCCACGTCTGGGGAGGTGGGGCCGGACGCACCCAGGATGGGACGGTGTTCTTTCCCAACATGCCGACCGAGGAGGTTTTCACCTCGCCCGATTGCATGCGAGCCGATGGCATGGTGTGCTCGGCGATGCCATTAGTGTATGACGGCAACGTCGTTCGCGACTTCTGGCTGCGCTTCGAGAATGGCAAAGTTGTGGACTTCGGGGCGCAGGAGGGCAAGGCCGTGCTGCGTAGCATTATCGAATTCGATGAGAATTCGTGCCGTCTGGGTGAATGCGCGCTCGTCTCAAAGGACACTCCGATTCGTCAGACTGGCCTGCTCTTTTACGACACACTCTACGACGAGAATGCGAGTTGTCATTTGGCCTTAGGGACGGGATTCCCCGAGTGCATCGAAGGTGGCTTCGAGATGAGTAAGGACGAGCTGATGGCACACGGCGTCAACCACAGTGCCACCCACGTGGACTTCATGGTGGGGGCAGATGATCTCGAGATCGTTGGCGTGACGACTGCAGGCGAAGAAGTGCCTATCTTTGTGGGTGGTCGCTGGGCTTGGAGCGTGGAGTAAGAGACCAAGGGAGGCTTTGAGAGGGGCGGCATGCTGCCTGGGGATGTTTTTGTGCCGCAGCGAAACCCGCGCTTCGGTACATGGTGAGCGGGTAAGCTATACTATTGCAATTGTCGCAAACAAGGGAGTGCATCATGAAAGACGATCAAGCTACCCCGTTGGTTGGTATCATCATGGGTTCGAAGTCTGACATGCCCGTTATGCAGGCATGCGTGGATCAGCTTGAGGAGTTTTGCGTGCCGTATGAGCTGGTTGTTGCTTCGGCACATCGCAATCCGGCGAAGGTGCATGAATGGGCGTCGACGGCGGCCGATCGGGGCATGCGCGTGATTATTGCGGCTGCGGGCAAGGCCGCGCACCTTGGCGGTGTCGTTGCAGCCTACACGCCGTTGCCGGTAGTAGGTGTTCCCATCAAGACGAGCGACCTCGGCGGTATGGACTCGCTGCTGTCCATGGTGCAGATGCCCTCGGGAGTACCGGTGGCATGCGTGGCTATCAACGGGGCCAAAAACGCAGCGATCTTTGCGCTGCAGGTCTTGGCATCGGGGGATGCTGCTTACCGCCAGAAGATGCTTGACTTCAAGGCAGCCCTTGCCGAGGGTTGAAGCAGGACAAGCGTATAGACCAAACGGAAAGGGAGAGAGATGGCACGTCGTGATAGGGACACCGGCGGGCGTGAGAAGCGCCGAGGCAGCAATATCATCTCCAACCTGCTCGTAGCCGTTGGTGTAGTGCTGCTGATCGTTGCTGGTGGCATCTACGTCAAGAACGAAACGAATTACCGGCAGATTGACGAGACGAACGAGCGCGTTGCCGAGTACGCAAAGCTCACCGACGATGCCGAGCGTCCGCCCGAGATCGACTGGGCGGGACTCAAGGCCATGAATCCCGACGTGGTCGGTTGGCTGCAGGTGCCGGGAACCATCATCAACTACCCGGTCTTTCATGCGGGCAACAACGAGGTCTACCTCAATCGCGCGCCCGACGGTAGCTACAGTATCGGTGGCTCTGTCTTTATGGATTTCGAGAACAAGGTACCTGGCATGGACGATCCGCAGACGATTATCTACGGGCACCATATGCGCAACGGTTCGCAGTTCAAGCAGATTGCCGACATGGACAAGCAGGAGTATTTCGACGGCGTCAAGCTCATCTGGTACGTCACCGAGAAGGGTGCCTATGACTTGGTGCCGCTCTTTCTGTACTACACCTTTGAAGGCGACCTTGATGTGAGGCAGTTCACCTTCGAGAACCCGAAGGAGTTCCACAAGTACCTGAACACCTACTTCGCGAAGGCTGTCACGAAACGAGCGGATGCGCAACAGATAATCGACCAAGCCGAGCACGTGCTCACGCTCTCTACCTGCAACTATTACGACGGGTTTGGACGCACGCTGCTCGTTTGCATCCCGCGCAACGAGGTGCCGGGTACGCCGCAATACGAAGCGGCCGAGCCTGAGCGAGCGGCGAGACGTGCCGAGGAAAAGCGCAAGGAAGAGGAAGCTCGCAAGGCCGAGGCCAAGCGCAAAGCCGAAGAGGCAAAGCGAAAGGCGGAGGAGAAAACTGAAGCGGAAATCGCGGGCGAGAATCCGGTGGAGGAATGGCAGGAAGAGCCTCAGCCCGAAGAAGAGCAGCCGCAAGAAGAGGCACAGCCGGTAGATGCTGGTTCCGAGCCAGTCGCGATGAACGGGGAGTTCTAAGATGGCTGAACATGTGACGTATGCCGATGCAGGCGTGGATGTAGACGAGGGAGCTCGCGCGGTCGAGGCCATCAAGGATGCCGTAGCGACTACTGCGAGGCCCGAGGTCATAGGCGGCTTGGGCGGCTTCGGTGGCTGCTTCTCGGCCGCGTCGCTCAAGGATATGGAAGACCCTGTGCTCGTGAGTGGTACCGATGGTGTGGGCACGAAGCTCGCCATCGCGCAGCTGCTTGGTAAGCACGATACGGTTGGTGAGGACTTGGTAGCGATGTGCGTTGACGACGTGGTCGTCGTGGGCGCTGAGCCGCTCTTTTTCCTTGACTACGTGGCGGTGGGCAAGCTACGCGCCGAGGCCGTGGCTTCCATCGTGGATGGTATCGCGCGCGGATGCCGACTTTCGGGCTGCGCACTCGTTGGCGGTGAGATGGCAGAGCACCCCGGCGTGATGAATCCAGACGACTATGACCTCGCGGGCTTCGTCGTGGGCGTGGTCGACCGGCCTCGCATGATTGGACCCGAGCTCGTGTGCGAGGGTGACGTGATTCTGGGCATACCGAGTTCGGGTCTGCACTCCAACGGTTACTCTCTGGTGCGCAAGGTCGCCATCGAGGGTCGTACGGCGGCGGAGCTGCTCGAGCCGCTGGATGAGCTGGGCGGCGAATCGCTCGGCGAAGCAGTGCTCAGGCCAACGGCTGTCTATGCCGGTGCGCTTGTGCGAGCCCTCAAAGCCGGAGCGCCGATACATGCCATGGCACACATCACGGGCGGTGGCATCACCGAGAACCTCAACCGTGCGATGCCTGCCGACCTCGATGCGCGGGTGACGCTTGCCGAGGACGGCAGCTGCCCATGGGATGTGCCGCCTGTCATCGACTATGTCGTGCGCGCAGCAGGTCTGACTCGCGACGAGGCGCTGCGTACCTTTAACATGGGTGTGGGCATGTGTGCGCTTTGCGCGCCTGCGGATGAGAATGCCGTGCGTGTGGCGCTTGCGGCTGAGGGACTCGAGACCTTCCGGATGGGAGAAGTAATTCCCGGCTCCGGCAAGGTCGTCTACGCGTAGCGTGCATCGCTGCCAAGCGCCCCGATTTCGAAGGACGTCAGTTTTGACTAGATAAACAAGTGATATGCAGAAGGAAACGCTCATGGAAGAGAAGACCACGCTTGATAGGTACCTTTCGCCCATGGACGTCTGGGCCATGGCGTTCGGCTGTGCCGTTGGGTGGGGCGCGTTCGTCATGCCAGGCACGACGTTTCTGCCTGTGGCTGGCCCTATCGGTACCGTCATCGCCATGCTCATCGGTATGGCGGTCATGCTCGTCATTGGCGCCTGCTTCAACTACCTCATGCGTCGCAGCACGCGCACTGGTGGCGTGTATTCCTATACAAAGGAGGCGTTTGGCCGCGACCACGCATTTCTGTGCTCATGGTTTTTGTGTCTCTCGTATCTCACGATTGTGTTCCTCAATGGCAGCGCGCTCTTCATTGTCATCCGCACACTGCTCGGAAATAACCTCACCACGACTGTGTGCTACACCATAGGCAATGCCCAGATCAGCGTTGCGGAGGTCGCCCTCTCCGTTATCGCACTTGTTGTCGTCGCGCTTCTCTTCATTGTGGCGAAGCCCATGCTGCAGCGACTTCATTCG
>CACXDP010000152.1 GCA_902766445.1 uncultured Coriobacteriaceae bacterium | reverse complement strand
TGGCAGAAGGAATTGCCCTACCAGAATTGACGGCAAGCGATGCTGGCGCAGCCGAGAAGGTGCTGCTGGAGCAGGAGCGCGTGCTTCGCTATGAGTGCTTTGGCGCTGACGAGGCGCTTCGTCTGGGTGGCATCGTTGCTTCGCTCGCCCCGGGATTCGGCGAGGGTGTGAGCGTTACCATCACGCGTGAGTCCGACGGCGTGCGGATGTTCCAGTGGGTGGCCGACGACAAGGGCGAGCGCAACCTGCTCTTTGCCGAGGGCAAGAGGGCTGCGGCACGCAAGGCGGGGCACGCAGGCCCTTGGGCCCAGCTTGAGGCTGCGAAAGCAGGTGACGTGAGCCACGTGTGGGAGAACATTCCCGCTGAGGTTCCCGCCTGCGGGGCCTTTCCCCTCCGCGTAGGTGACGAGTGGGTGGCCACTATTGCGGTGAGCGGCTATATGGAAGGGCTCGATCATGAGATCATCCTACGCGCCCTCGAGCAGGTGCTCGGCGTGACGGTGCCGCGCTGGGACGCTGCGGTGATGTGACGGGCTGTCTTGCGCTGGCCCATGGACGTGCGAGGATGACTTGGCCGCCTAGGCGGGCAAGATGCAGGAGAGGAGAGGGATATGGCACTGTCAACCAGCGAATTCAAGGGACGCTTTGGCTTTGGGGCGATGCGCCTGCCCATGAAGGATGCAGAGCCTGACTATGAGCTTTGCAACCAGATGTTCGACCGCTTCCTGGAGGCGGGGCTCAACTACTTTGACACGGCGCACGTCTACCTGGGCGGTAAGTCCGAGGTTGCCCTGCGCGAAAGCCTCGTCAAGCGCCATCCGCGCGAGAGCTTCTTCCTCGTGGACAAGCTCACGCACGGTACCTTCCGCGACCCCGCATCCATCCGCCAGACCTTCCAGGACGAGCTCGACGCCTGCGGTGTGGAGTACTTCGACTTGCTGCTGGCCCACGCCGTCAACTCCGCCCACTACGACATGTACACTCGCCAGGGTGTCTTCGAGACGGCCAAGGAGTTCGTGGCGGAGGGTCGCGCTCGCCACTTTGGCATCTCCTTCCACGACGGCCCCGAGCTGCTCGAGCGCATCCTCACCGAACACCCCGAGATCGAGGCGGTGCAGCTGCAGATCAACTACGAGGACTGGGAGAGTCCGAGTGTCCAGAGCCGCCGTGTGTACGAGGTGGCCACGGCTCACGGTGTGCCAGTCATCGTGATGGAGCCCTGCAAGGGCGGCCAGCTCGTCAACCTGCCCGACGTGGCACAGGCCGCGCTCGATGCCGCACCCAACCCCGAGGGCCTCTCCAATGCGGGCTTCGCGCTGCGCTTCTGCGCGACGCAGCCCAACGTGGCCATGGTCCTCAGCGGCATGAACACCATGGAACAGGTGGAAGACAACCTGCACGCGATGGCGGGAGATCCCGCTCCTCTTTCCGAGGTGCAACTCTCTGCGTTGCGCGACGTGCACGAGGCTTTCGCGAGCCTAGGCATGATACCCTGTACTGCTTGCCATTACTGCACTGACGGTTGCCCCAAGCACATCATGATTCCCGAGCTCTTTGCCGACCTCAATACCAAGCGTGTCTTTGGTGGCTGGAACCCGGGTTGGTACTTCTCGAACGTCCACACCGTCGACGGTCACGCGAAGCCCAGCGAGTGTATAAAGTGCGGCAAGTGCGAGCGCGAGTGCCCGCAGGGCCTGCCCATCCGTCAGTTGCTCGAGGAGGTGGCTGCGGAGTTCGAGTAATCAGCGCGGGCGTCCTGCGCGCGGCATCGTCCTGGGGATCGGTTTTGCGACACTGAGAAGTGAGCCCACCTCCGTCACGATAGTAGTGAGGCACGGTCGCACGTCTGAGGGACTTGCGGACGGGGGTGGCGGGTTTAGTCGCAAGGCGGTGACGGGGACGGAAGGCTTCCGCATCGAACGATAGCGTGACTCTGCTAGGATTCGGTTTGACGAGGGCGCATCTGACGGGATGACCTTGCGGGGTAACCCACCTTCGTCAAGCCGTTTCTTGGCAGGTCCACTCTCGTAAGGATTCGTGGTGATGATTCAGATGAACTACAAGGTAGTTGATAAAGAGGCGTACTACCGAAGGGGAGTGTATCGTCACTTTACCGAGGATTGCAAGTGCTCGACTTCCATGACGGCGAGGGTCGATGTCACCGGGCTTGTTCGCCATTCCAAGGAGACCGGGACGAGGTTCTACGTCAACTTCCTCTATATCCTGTCGAAGGTTCTCAACTCCCGGGAGGATTATCGGATGGGGTACCTCTGGCAGACGGACGAGCTCATCTGCTATGACGTGATCAATCCCACGCAGTACGTCTTTCACGAGGACACAGAGACCTGCACTCCGGTGTACACGGAATTCCATGAGGACTATGCCCGGTTCTACGATGACGCTCTGCGGGACATCGAAGAAGCGAAGAGGACTAGAGAGTACCTGCTGGACGCGGCGAACCATCCCAACTGGTTTGACGCGTCGTTCATACCATGGCTGTCCTACGACGCCCTGCATATCGAGCTGCCGGACGGTTATCTGTACTTCGCGCCCATTGTCAATTGGGGGAAATACAGGGAAGAAGGCGGCAAGCTTGTCATGCCCGTGAGCGTCCGGCTAAACCACGCAGTCGCGGACGGGTACCTAGTCGCGAACGTGTTTCGCCTCCTAGAGCAGGAGATTGCGTCGTTCGTTGAGCGCTAAGGTTTTCTCATTCTGCGCTACGCAAAAAGGACGTGTACGCAATTTAGGAAATAACTGCCC
>CACXDP010000151.1 GCA_902766445.1 uncultured Coriobacteriaceae bacterium | reverse complement strand
TGAGTATGGGCACTACCACAGGTTTCTTTGCCTTTGGATGCTCAACGTCCTTGAGCAGTTGGTACGGAGTGAGATACGCACGCTCGTTTGGTCCATGCACAATGTCGCTCCTGCGGTAATGAGTGGCAAGGTTCTTCAGCATCTTGCCGAAGGAATCCTTGTAATGGAATTTAACCACCAGCCTTGCCGCGCTTGGAGACAGGCCGAGAACGTGAAACGTCGCGTCTAGATCCACACCATCCAAATCACGATAGGCTCCGCAAGCGATTGCCTTCATGGTAGCGTCTACTACATCGTCGGCATCATCCTTAGCATCAGCATCGATAAACAATGCGCCTCCCATCGCGAAGCTGAATGTTTGTGAGTTCTCGGCATCTCCGCGCTCCGACCAGTACACTACGGTCATGTCACCAAGTCTCATGTGATGGCGAGGGTCAGCCAAAAGGTAGTTGAGCGCCATGGCGTATGCCTTCGCCGCGTATTCGCTGACTGGAGCATTTCTTCCCTGCTCTCCTTCGTGTCCGTATGACTCAAATGCGCGCGCGTTGAAGCTGACCAATGATGCCCCAGACGACTGCGCACCATAGACGCCTTTGATTGGAGGATGCAACCGAGCTATAGGCGCGACTTCACCCGTTACCAGGCAACGCATTGGTGACTCCGTGCGTACGCTATTAAGGCGGTGCATCCATGCCCCTTTGATAGCCTCATCCTGAAGAGGATCCAACAAGATGCCTCCGACCTTCACGTAGAAGATGATGTTTCCTCCTGCAAACACATTGTCGTTAACATTGAAAACGACCGAACTATGCTCTTCTGGACGATCGTTTTCAAAGTATCGCACGATGGCCCTTGCGCAGGGGGACTCGACACCAACCAACAACTCGCGATGCAAATCACGCGCTGCGGCGTAACATTGCTCAGTCCTATTGCGATTCCCCTTTTGATCCAAGCCCAGAATGTACGATGAGTTATCGCAGAGAAAGTTCGCAGCGATGTTGACTGACCGTTTTACCCGCTCGGGGACAATACGCTCCATTGCACTGCGGTCAGCCAGTGGCACAAGTGCCAGCAGCATACCGTCTTCCGAAATCTGCGCCACATAAGACACGCGTGTCGAACTCCAGCCAATAAGCGGCATGTGGCTGGACTGTTCCCTAGCTAGCTGTTCGTAATATGCCACAAGGTCACCAAGCATCAGCGATATACCTCGCTTCCCGCAACGTCAATCGTCCCATCCCGCATTATTGCTCTATAGAACATAGGGGTTATGTCTTCAGGGTTGTGATAGTCCATCCCATAGAGCATCAGGCCAAGGTCCTTTTCGCCTGATTGGGCGTAATACCCTTGTGGAGGTAGCTTCCCCTCGTAGAGACGGATATGAGCGGCGTACTCACGAATACCAAGGTATGGTTGCTGCCAGCATTGCCCTTTCGCCAGGCGCCGCTTAAGTATGGAAATGAACTTTGCAGAGCTGTCACCCTCCCCCATCTCATCTTTGCTCACCTCGAAGTGAGCCTCTACGACATAGCGGACATCCCTCAGAATGGTGGACGTACGCTGCTGGATGTCATCTCGCCTGTCGATGTGAGGCAACATGCCCGTCCCGACCATGGCAGACATCATCGCTCGATGCTGGGCCTTACTCTTGAGTTCATTAGTCCGCACAGTCATGAACATGACTGGATTCAATACGTGAATCTTGTCGATCACGTACTTCATGGGCGGATGCCAATAAACGCTCTCCAAGATGCCCACTGCCGCAGACGGAGTGATACAGTCGTAGGACATGCGTTCCACAGAGAGCTCTGGTCTCGTAAAACACCCCCTATCGCCCCAAATCTCAACTGCTACTCCTCTTGTCACGATTCATTCCTCCTTACTTCATTTGTGTTTTGTCTTACGAATAATATATACCATTCCTTAGCACTTGACAACACGACATTTGATAAACTTCGTTCGTCACGCTTTGAGCGTGTGGGTTGAAACATTTGTGTTTGGTCTTACAGACCCGCTGCGGGGTTCGGAGTTCCGCACTTCGAAACCCCGCAGCACTTCTGCCGTCCCTACAGGAACACACCTTCCCCTCCTCCCGCCACCAGATCTAAGCCAGTCCGAATTTCATAGCGCGATTCATCGGTCAACACATACAAGTCCTTGTCCACCTGTTCGATGACACCCGTCCTATAGAGCGCATCTCTATCGGTTCGATACACATTTACGCCATATCGGCATAGCCTTCTCATGGTTGCCCTACTCGCACGCCCCTCCATGAGACGCGAGATGTCCTCCGAATTCTCCGATGTCGGAACGATCACGGTAAACACCTCGTTTTCTACGAGCCGAAACTGTGACGCTATGTGCGCAAATGGAATGGATGGCACGCTTCCGAATCGTCCGTAGTTCGAGAGCTGTTTGACTATTTCCTTATCGTCTAGGGACTTGAATGCATACAAACTCCCAAAGAATGCTTCGACTACCTCAAGTGAGTCAAGTGCCATGAGGTCTCCGACATTGCGCAACTCGGGAATGACGCCACAAGCCACTTCGGAGCGTTGCATGATTTCTACTGGAATGGCATAGTTTACCTCTGGCGAAAATAGGTATACGAAGCTCTCATTCGGCGAGCGTCGCATCTCGCGGTTGCATCTGCCCGCAGCTTGAACAATGGAGTCAATGCCCGTCAACGCACGAAACACCGTCCCGAAGTCCAAGTCCACACCCGCTTCCACAAGACTTGTGGAAACGACAGTACATGGCAGACCGCTACGTACCCGGTCTCTTATTGAAGCGATGACTTTAAGTCGATGACGAGGGTACATGAGTGTAGACAAGTGAAACAGGGTGCCCTCAGTATCTGACATGCTTTCCGAGAGCAAGTCGAACAGTACCCGCGCTTGCCTTCTACTGTTTACGATGCAAAGAGACTGCCTTTGCTGCTTGATGCAATCAGCTAGCTCTTCATCGCTAATTCTGCCAAGACTGCTATAGCACACGCGGCTGAGCGACTTCACGAGCGTACTTGGATGTGATGCAATCTCGTGCACGGTGAGGCCCTCCCGGACGAAATAGTCATTAAGAGCAGGTTGCGTCGCAGTGCATAGCACAACCGTGCAGCCATAGTGTTTGACAAGCTCCGCAAGCACCTTGACACAGGGAAGCAGATATCTCGTAGGAATCATCTGTGCCTCATCGAGCACGATGATGCTTCGAGCGATGTTGTGAAGCTTGCGACAGCGAGATGTTTTACATGCATATAGCGACTCGAAGAGCTGTACGTTCGTTGTCACCACAATTGGCACGTCCCAGTTTTCCGTTGCAAGCCGCATGGGATTGGGATTCAGCTCGCCGTCGCCTCTGTCCGATTCAAAGTCATAATTGCAGTGGTGCTCGAGCACCTGCCCCTCGCCAAATACCTCACGATATACGGCGGCGTTCTGCTCGATGATGGACGTATATGGCTCGACGCAGATGACGCGGTCAAACTCCCGCCCTGGTTGTGTGGCATGATGCAAAGCGAAGCGCATGAGGGCATAGGTCTTTCCGCCTCCGGTCGGGACGGTCAGCGAGAAGACACCTGTCTCCATCTCTGCTGCTCGCCTGCAATCGTCAAGCACGTTACAACGCACCTCGTTGACGCGCGTCAAGGGTGGATAGAACGTCGCAAGCTTGGCTTCAAGTGCATCTCGAAGTTCAGGCAAAAGGACACCCGCTGGAGAGAGACGCTCCTGCCCCTTCATAAAACGTTCGGTACACAAATAATCTGCATCAACGAGGCAGCTAAAGATCATGCGCACGAAGAACGCGTATGAGAAGAACAGATCATTCCGATAGTGAGGGTCCCCAAGTCGAGTCTCGTCAATCTCGATGGGCACATTGCCAAGTGAGGGAATTATCACTTCCTCTTTGTATGCCTCATACTCGGGAATTGAGCCATGGCTTGCCTTGTATAGCCTCCCACACAACGTCGTCTCAATATCGCCCTTCACTCCCCCGTCAGGAAGGCCCGCATGATGACCAACGATGCAGTAGGCAAGCATCGCATTGATACTTGTCGCAGCAACATACGCACCAGCAGTTGAGTGATCAACCCGAGGCCCATCATTCAATATGCGACGTTGGAACTCTTCCGAATACTTACCGATGTCGTGCATCATCCCAGCTGCATAGCCCCAATCCGTCGCATCGAACTTCGCCGCAAACGATGATGCCAGCTCTGCTACCTCCGCAAGATGCTGCTTTACGGACTCATAGCGTTCTCCATCCTCACTGATATGCGCTACGTACTGTGGCAACCCCCTTGACGTCATCTGAATCTCCTATCCACGAAAGTCGTGATTTGCCTGTTATGTGTCAGACAGTCTCTCAC
>CACXDP010000150.1 GCA_902766445.1 uncultured Coriobacteriaceae bacterium | reverse complement strand
GGTCTTGCCGGTGCGGAAGCGCACGCCTGCGGCATCGAGCACCTCGCGGGCGGCGTCACGAGCACGCCAGTCAGCGAAGGTGACGGAGAAGGACTGCTGGTTGCCCTGCGGCTCCTGGATTGTGTGGGCGGGAAGCTCGCCTTCCACGGCATCGAACGCCTCACGGAACTTGTTCTGCACATAGATGACGGGGTCGGCAAGCGACTCACGCACGGTCTTGGTCACGACGGCGCGCACCTGCGGATCCGCGTCCCACTCGTCCATGAGTGCCTCGAGCTCCCCCCGGAAGGCCGGCAGGTCGAAGTACCAGTTGTCGACCGGACGCAGCTCGGGCGTGGTGCCAGTAAGCTGTGACACGGGTGCGATGAGCTCCTCGGGGTCGAACTGGTGACCGAGGTCACACTCGTCTGCATAGGCCTTCTCGCTCTTGCAACCGCGCACGGGGCAGCGACCCTGCACCTGGCGGCCGTTGAGGAACTGGCCCGCCTCCACGTCATAGAACTGGCGCGTCGAGAGCTTGATGAGATGTCCCCTCTCATACAGGCGCCTGATGAGGTCCTCGGTGAGTGCCTCGTGGAAGGGAGCGGCTGGTTTGAGGCCCGATCCCCCAAAGAGGTCAAGCGAGATTCCATAGGCGTCGAGGGCTTCTTTCTGGGCTGTGTGGTTTTCCTTGACGTAGTCGGTGATGGTGCCCTCGTAACCGGCTTCCTTGCGCTTGCGATAGCCCTCCATGATGGGGGAACCGTAGCAGTCGGTGCCCGAGACGAAGAGCACGTTGTGCTTGCCGATGCGGTCGCGCAAGAAGCGCGCAAAGAAGTCGGCCGGCACGAACACGCCGCCGATGTGGCCGAAATGGAGGTTCTTGTTGCCGTAAGGCATGCCGCCGGTGATGACGGCACGGGTGGGGAAGTGCGGACGGGATTCAGAGGCCATGGTGCTCCTCTCGTGGGGTTGTTCGTTGACGAAGGGATTATCGCACAAGTTGGCGACTGCTGCGCCCGACCATCGTGGTACACAAAGGGGTTACCCCTTCGTGTGGTAACATTCCGTGCCGCTCACATGCGGCGCGAGCAATCTACTGCGGTTGTCGCAGAGGTGGACTCGGAGAAGTGGCGCTTTAGTCCTCGACGGCTTTCTTGAAACGTTCAATCATACGGTCGAGCTTCTCGTCCGTTTCTTTCTTGTCCTTCTTGGACTTGGCGCTCTCAAGGTCGTCGAGAAGGCCGCGCAAGAAGTCTTTGAACTGAAGGTCAGTCATACCCATGTCTTCCCCATTCGTCACAAGCTTCTGTCTGGACTCATTATAGGTCAAAAAACAGAGGACCATCGTGTCACAAGTCGATGACCATGCCGTCGCGAGCGAGTTCCATGCCGTGACGCTTTGCGATGCGCGCGACCTCTGCGCGGGTTGCCTCGTCCCATGCGGGGTTGTGGTGTATGAGCAGCGTACGTTCGAAGCGGTCGGTTGCCAGGTCTTGGGCCAGAGTCTCCACGCTCGTGTGGCGAGGGTCTCCGCTCCCTTGCTGCCAGCATTCGTGGAGCAGCACCTTGGTGGGGACTGGATTCTTCCATGCCGCGGGGCAGTAGCTCGTGTCGGTGGCGTAGGTCACGGCGTCAGCGAGCCTGAGCTCGAAGGAGGGTGCCGAATGCTGCTGGGGGCGCACGGTCACGGGAACGTCGCCAACCCGGAAGTCTTGTCCGGCGTAGTCGTGGAAGCGCACTTCGCGGGCGAACCCCTCGCTACCGGCGGAATACAGCGTGTCTTGCAGGAGGTCGGCGATATACGAGGCGGTGCTGCGCGGATACACGGGGATTCCCGGTCCGTATACGTCCACGCGCTTATCGTCAAAGAAGCGTTTGAGATACATAAGGCCGACCACATGGTCGAGGTGGTAGTGCGAGAGCAAGACGTGCACGCGGTCGTGTCGTTTCAGCGCCTCGGAAGCGAGACCGAGGTTGGCCACGCCCGTGCCAGCGTCGAGCATCACCAGCTCGTCGCCAAGCTCCACGAGGAAGCAACTCGTCTCGTTGCCTGCGGAGGGCATCCACCCCGCGCTTCCTAGTACCCACAACCTGTCTGCCATCAGTCAGTCCTCCATGAGATGCGCGAAGGGGGGTGTCCCTAGTGACTGGGGGGACAGTCCCCTGGGTTATGGGGACTGGGGGGACAGTCCCCTGGATCATGGGGACAGTCCCCTGACGACGGGAAGCACCCCCTTGCGTGCACTATTCCCTACGATGTAAACCAATTGTACACAAGGTAAAACCCTTGTGGTGTGCCTCGAAGTGCTTTACTATGAAGCGCATGAGAAGACTGGCAGACATAGAACTGCTGAACGACTATGTGCTGCAGCAGCAGATGGTGTGGGCGAGCATGGGCATCTTTGTGGCCGGTGTGCTCGTAGGCGTCATTGCTGCCTTTGCCTTGCCTCATGAGGTTGTGAGCCTGTTGTGGTTCTTGGTGCTCGTGCTCGTCAGCGTCGTGGCGCTACCGATCCACGAGCTGGTCCATGCTGGGGCGTTCATGCTGCTGACGGGATTCACCGCGCACTTACGATTCGGGATTACCGACTGGATGCTCTACACCATGGCGCCAGGGACGGTGTTGCGAAGGCACCGCTTCTGTGCCGTGCTGCTCGCGCCTGCGATGCTCGTTACCACGGCGCTGCTTGCGGTGCCTTGGTCGTTGGGCTTCCCCTTGCTGGGATGGTTTCTTGCTGTCATACACCTCGCGGGTTGCACGGGTGACTTCGCCTATGTGGGCATCATCCTGCGCGAGCCAAAGGCGACTCATGTGGAGGATACCGAGCGGGGTATTGCCCTCTTTTACGATGCCTGACGGGCATCCCGCTAAAACAGCCGTCTGACAACCTCGGCCACACCGTCGTGATCGCAGTCGGCGACCTGGAGCTTTGCCGTGCGCGCCACCTCGGGTACGGCGTTGCCCATCGCGACGGGCATGCCTACCGCTTGCAACGCCTCCAGGTCGTTTTCCGCGTCGCCCACCATCACCACATCGTCGAGCGTGCAGCCGATGCGCTCGCAGAGCGCCAACAGCCCACGTGCCTTACTCACGCCCAATGGCGAGCACTCGAGCGAGGTGGTCTCCGCATCACTCAGCGTGATGGCGTGGTCTGCGAGGCGTGCACGGCTCCTCTCGCGCGATTCTGGTGATAGGTGGTAGAGATTGACCTTCAAGACTTCTCCATCGCACGCGTTTATTACGTCACGTATGTCGCTTACGTGCTTGGCATGCTCCTCGTATAGCGGGCGGTACACGCCCATGTGCACGTCCTCGAGTCGGCTCAAGTCCCTTTGCGACACAAACGACTCGTTGACCGCAAGCACATGTACCATCGCGTCTTCGAGGAACCCCGTCTCGACGATATCAAGCGCCGTTGGGGTGTCATGTGGCCACGACGCGACGATCTCGCCTGTCACGAGGTCGCGCACGAGCGCGCCACTCACCAAGACGCCATAACGGACGAACGTGAGGTCGCCCAGATAGGGCTCGAGTTCGGCAATGTTTCTGCCCGTGCAAAAGGCGATGGGCACGCCTCGCTCTGCCAGCTCCGCAAGTGCGGTTGCGGTCTTGGGCGAGACCTTCTTGTGCGAGTTGAGCAGTGTGCCATCCATGTCAAGCGCCAAGAGTCGATAGCGCGTCATGATTCCCCCTCAATCGGTTGAGATGCGTCGAGCGTTTGTGATGTTTGGAGTATCCCCAAACATCACACTCAATGCAAGGCTGTGGGAGCAGACATTGACCACGATCCCGCTGTGGGAAAGTGGTCAGATGACCACTTTCCCACAGCGGGATCGTGGTCAAAGCCGAGTGTTTCCGTTGCGCGTCCCGTCGTACTACAATGGCTTGCAAATGGTCCAGCTCGTGGTGGGAGACGTTGCGATATGGTGGCTTGGTATTACGTGGGTGTATTTGCTGTGGCGATGGTCCTCATGATCGCCTACCTCTACATCTGGCACAAACACCTCGACATCCACATCACGCTGATATTTGCGCTTGTTCCCGTGGCGAACCTCGGCTATGTGCTCCTGGCCAGTGCGCGGACCTTGGGTGAGGCGATAATTGCAAACAAGCTCTCCTATGTGGGAGGGTGTTATCTGGTCCTCATCCTCATGCTCGCCGTCTTCAGCTTATGTACCATCGATGTGAGCCGCCGCCTGCGCGTGGCACTCTTTTTGGCGAGTACCCTCGTCTATGCCTCCGCGCTTACCGTCGGCACGCCCGTGCCCTTTGCGACGTCCTTCTACCGTAGCGTGTCCTTCGACCTCGTCGATGGCGTGCCTGTGCTGACGAAAGTGTACGGACCCATGCATACGGTCTTCATCGCACTCGTCATCGTCTACGTCTGCGCAAGCATGGCGGCCATCATCTACAGTTACCAGAACAAGAAGCAAGTCTCGCGCAAGACGCTCATCCTGCTCTTCCTCACCGAGGCGGTTGCCATGGTCTTCTTCTTTGGTGGGAGGCGCGTCATACCGACGGTGGAGCTTTTGCCGGCGGCTTACGACTTCGCGCTGGTGTTGTACCTGGTCATTGCGCATCGCATCAGTCTGTATGACGTGACGGACTCAGCCATTGACTCGCTCGTGCAGACCGGTGAGACGGGCTTCATTTCCTTCGATCACAAGCTTAACTACCTGGGCAGCAACGCGATTGCCAAGCGTGTGTTTCCGCAGCTTGAGGAGCTGACGGTCGACAAGCCTCTGGCACAGGACGTGGGCTTGGCTTCCACGATGACGCCATGGATCCAGGCTTTCGAGGCGGATAAGGACGATGCGGTTGTGATGTACGAGCGAGGCGAGTACACCTATCGCGTGACGGTGCAGCACCTCTTTAGCGGGAAGCGCAAGCGCGGCTACCAGCTCTTCGTCGTGGATGACACCGAGGAGCAACGCTACATCAAGCTGCTCAACACCTTCAATGTCACGTTGCAGGATGAGGTGAGCAAAAAGACGGCGCATATCGTGGAGATGCACGACAACCTTGTCATGGGCATGGCGATGATGGTCGAGAGCCGCGACAACTCCACGGGTGGGCACATCAAGCGCACGAGCGAGGGCGTGCGGCTCCTCATCGGGCAGATGCGTGCAAGCGGTGCCAGCGGTGCATACGAGCTCTCGGATGACTTCTGCCGCAACGTCATCAAGGCGGCGCCCATGCACGACTTGGGAAAGATTGCCGTCGATGACGCGGTGCTGCGCAAGCCGGGACGCTTTACGCCCGAGGAATTCGACAAGATGAAAGCGCATGCGGCTGAAGGCGCCCGCATCGTACACGAGATTCTGAAGAACACCGATGACGTGAAGTTCCACCACATCGCCGAAAACGTGGCGCACTATCACCACGAACGCTGGGATGGTTCGGGCTATCCAGAGGGCCTGGCGGGCGAGGGTATCCCGCTTGAGGCACGCATCATGGCGATTGCTGACGTCTACGACGCGCTGGTGAGCAAGCGTGTCTACAAGGAGGCCATGTCCTTCGAGAAGGCCGATGCCATCATCATGGATGGCATGGGGAGCCAGTTCGACCCGAACCTGCAGGAAGTCTATGTGGCTGCGCGCCCGCATCTGGAGGACTACTACCGCAGCTTGTAACCCCCGGTGAACGTCGTGCGCTTCTTCCGTTGTTCTTTCGTTGCCTTTTGCGCTAGAGTAGGTCACGCGAATGACCATCCGGGAGGAGAAGAACCATGAACGTATGTTGCTTGGACATGGAGGGCGTGCTCGTCCCCGAGATTTGGATCGCCTTCAGCGAGGCGACGGGTATACCTGAGCTGCGCCGTACCACACGCGACGAGCCCGACTACGATAAGCTCATGCGCTTTCGCATGGACATTCTGCGCGAGCATGGGCTTGGGCTCAAGCAGATTCAGGACGTCATCGCCACGATTGATCCCTTGCCCGGGGCGAAAGAGTTCCTCGACGAGCTGCGTACGCTGAGTCAGGTGATCATCATCTCTGACACGTTCGAGGAGTTCGCGAAACCGCTCATGAAGAAGCTCGGCTGGCCTACGCTCTTCTGCAACTCGTTGGAGATCGACGCAGAGGGCATGGTCGCGGGCGTGCGGATGCGCTGTCCCGAGTCCAAGCTCACCACGGTGCGAGGGCTGCAGGGTATGGGCTTCGACACTATTGCCACGGGTGACTCGTTCAACGACCTCGCGATGATACAGGCGAGCAAGGCAGGTTTTCTCTTCCGTAGCACCGAGCAAATAAAGGCGGACTATCCGGAGATTCCTGCATACGAGGAATTTGACGAGCTGTTGGCTGCCTTCAAGGCTGCGTTGGCGTCATAGACACGTTGTTTTGTGCTGTCTGACCGATTGATGTACTCCAATACTTCGCCCCAAGGAGGCTCCATGCCCACACCGCTCCTCTTGCATGCCTGCTGCGGCCCGTGCTCTCTCGAGCCGCTGCGTTTGCTGCGCGAGGAGGGCTTCGAGCCGACGATTTGCTGGACGAACCCAAACATCCAGCCAGTGGCAGAGCACGACCTGCGCCTACAAACGCTGCTCGACTGGGCGCGTGAGGTGGCGCAGGTCGAGGTCATCATAGCGGGTGACGATCGTGAGGCATGGGAGCGCGGCGCGGCACCGGCGGGCTTCGACCGTGAGCGCCGTTGCCGTGCCTGCTACGCGCTGCGTCTGGCCGAGAGTTGCCGCGTGGCAGGGGAGAGGGGCTTCAGTCACATCTCCACGACGCTTGCCGTCTCGCCGTATCAGCTTTTTGAGACCTGCAACGAGGTGCTCGTAGCGCTGGCGGCCCATCACGGGCTCACGCCGGTGGTACGCGACTTCAGGCCACACTATCCCGAGGCGACGAGGCGCTCGCGTGAACTGGGCATGTATCGGCAGAACTATTGCGGCTGTCGCTTCAGTGCGGCTGAGGCTGCCATCGAACGACAAGAGCGTCGAGACGCCCGCAAGGCTGCAAAGAAGGCCGCGCGAGAAGCTGCCGCTGGTACGAATGGGTCACCATCGAAGGGAAGCGCAAGATGAGTGGGTCCGACAAGCCGCTGATGTGCCCTGCGTGTGGCGAGAGCTTCGTGCCGCGTGCGGATGCCGTGAGGTGCTTCTGTCCGCATTGCGGGAAGCCGGTTGACATAGCGCAGGCTCGGGCGATTGAGGAGATGCTGCGAGCCGCTCGGGCGACGATGCGTGAGGCACAGGAGGCGGCGCGGCAGGCTGAGGAGACGTGCAAACAGGCTGAGCGCGACGCCGAAGAGGCCAAGAGGAAGGCCGAAGAGCAACGACTCACCTTCGAGGCACAGCAAGAGGAGCTCCGGCAGCAAGAGGAGGCCAGGAAGGCTGAGGAGGCCCGGAGGCAGGCGGCGCGGGAGCGGGCGGAACGAGAGCGTGCCGCCCGCGAAGCCGCCGCGCGGGAGCAGGCCGCCCGCGAAGCCGCCGCCCGCGAGACCGCACAGCCACAATACCGCCATGGCGCCGTCGTGCGTGACGCGTCGAGCGGCCGGGGGTTGTTCTTGCTGACGCTTCCCACGAATTGGCAGCTCAGCGATGCGAGGTTGCTGCGTGGTAGCTCCAGCTCGCGGCCGTATCTGGCACGAGCGAGCTTTGACGATGGCTCGAGTGGCAAGATGAGCCTCGAGCTCGGTGATGCGGGCATGCGTATGAGCGAAAGCATGCGAGCCACGATGGCCATGTATGGCGGGGCGCTTGCGGGCGTGGACCGTACCAACTACGCCGATATGCCCGATCCACGCGAGCTTGCCGACGCTGCGATGCGCCGCGTCACGGGTCAAGCCGCCGGTCATGGCGTGCGGCTCGTGCGCGAGGTGGGGTCATCGCGCCTCGGCCAGCTCCAAGAGATGGGGCATGCGCAGTTTCGGCGTGCCGCACAGTCCTCTGGCGGGGCGCTGCTCAAAGACCCCTTCGCAGCAGAGCTTACGCGCATCTACGAGTTCGTCTACCAGGACATCGCATACCGACTGGCAGCATACGTGCGCATGTATGCCATTCGCGATGCCTCCGGCGTCGATATGTTGAATCCCGCTGGTATGGTTGTGGGTCTTGGTGCTGCGGTAGGTGGGCTCTTTGGCAGGCGCAAAAAGCGCAGGGAGACGCAGGACGTTCGAAGCGGATCCGTCACGGCCGGCTCGGGAGCTGCTGGCGCTTGGAGCCTGCCTGAGTTCGAGCCCTACCGCCACACGGGTAGCATCTACTGGGATGTGGCGGGTGTTGCGGTGCTCTTTGCACCTGCAAGCAAGTTTGACCGTCTCTATCAACAGGCGTTTGTTCCGCTAGTCAATGACTATGCGCTGCATGAGGAGCTCATTGCGCTCGCCGAGTCGGACTCCCGCCAAGAAGCGGCAGCCATGCAGCAGGCCACCAACCAGCAGATTGCGATGATGAATGCGCAGACGCAGGCGGCGCTCGCGGCTGACCGACAACGCCAGGCCGCGTTTGATGCGCAGCTCGCCTCTTGGCATGCCCAAAGCGACGCGCACCACGCCGCGTTCCGCGAGCGAACAAACGCGGAGTTCAGGGGAAGCGCTACCGGAGGTGGTGTGGGCGACTGGTCGGAGGCCATACGTGGGGTCAACACGTTCGTCACCTCCGACGGGCGCGAGGTCGAGCTGGACGTGTCGGCGGACCGTGCGTACGAGAATCAGGCCGGGGACGTGATCGGTGGATCTGGAGGCTTCGACCCCGGTGCTGACTGGACCGAGATTCCCCGCGCGTGAGCGATGGCGTGCCACGAACCGGACGAAAGGTAGGAGACAGATGCGAACCGATGACTTTGACTACGACCTTCCCGAGGAGCTGATCGCGCAGGCACCAGCCGAGCCGCGCGACTCGTGCCGACTTCTGGTCCTGCACCGCAAGGAAGGCACCATCGAGCATCGCCGCTTCTCCGACGTCGGAGAGTACCTCGATCCGGGCGACCTGCTCGTCGCGAATCGCACGCGCGTCCTGCCAGCACGCCTCGTTGGACACAAGCCCACGGGCGGCGTGGCCGAGGCGCTGCTTCTTCGTCGAAGGGAGGACCTTGATTCCTTGGGGACGACCTGGGAGTGCCTCGTGCACCCGGGAAGGCGCCTGAGGCAGGGAGCTCGCATCGAGTTTCGCGCCGGTGGCCTCTTGGCGCCAGAAACCGCTGAGGTAGTCCTCGTCGGTGAGGTCCTCGATTTCGTGGAGGGCAGCAGGGGAGGGCGCATCGTGCGCTTCGAACCGCAAGGCGGACGAACGCTCGACGAGGCCATTCATGCCGTGGGCAACGTACCGTTGCCACCTTACATCACCGCATACAAGGGAGATCCCGAGAAGTATCAGACGGTCTATGCCATGCAAGAGGAGCATTCGGCAGCGGCACCGACAGCGGGTCTGCACTTCACGCCCGGGCTACTCTCCCAGCTCAAGGCATCGGGCGTGGGCTGGGCCGAGGTGGAGCTCGAGGTGGGTATCGACACCTTCCGTCTGGTCGAAGAGGACGACCCGCGCGACCACACCATCCATACCGAGCGCTATCACGTGCCGCAGTCGGTCGTCGATGCCGTGTGCGCGACGCATGAGGCCGGACACCGCGTGGTGGCCGTGGGCACGACGAGCGTCCGTTCGCTTGAGAGCGCGTGGGATGCTGACGCCAAGGCTATGGTTGCGCGCGAGAACGCAACGACGAACCTCTTCCTGATGCCAGGCTCCGAGTTTCACGTGGTAGATGCCATGATCACGAACTTCCACGTGCCGCGATCAACCCTCATGATGCTCGTCTCGGCCTTTGCGACGCGTGAGCAAATCATGGCCGCGTACGCTGAGGCCATCGAGCGGCGCTACCGCATGCTTTCCTTTGGTGACGCTATGCTCATCCTCTGACGAAGAACCACACGCCGAGCGCAATGAGAAGGACCACCACGAGTGCGATGGTGATGACCACGAGGCGCGCGGTTCTCGTGGAGCGCCTGAGCTCGCGTTCGCTCTCGCATAGCTCCTCGAGCTCGGCTCTGGCATCCTCAAGGTCGGCCTCCTCGTCGGCGATGCGCTCGCGGAGTCCCTCGGTGGTCTCGGGATGAGCATGAATCTCGTTGGCCTCGTCGAGCATGTCCTGCGCATCAGTAAGCCTGGCCTGCGCATCATTGCGAGTCTGCGTGAGTTCGCGGATACGTCCCTCGCAGCCCTTGATCAGCTCCTCGTGCTTGCGTTCCTGCGTCTGCGCCTCTCGGTACATGCGGTCATACTCGTCCTTGCGCGTCGTAGCCTCGGTCTTGGTGCTTTCCGCGAGACGCTCCGCCTGCGCCTGATCGCGCTGGAGCGTAAGAAGCTTGCGCTGTGCCTGGTCCACGGCGTCCTGCGCCTGCTGGGTGATTTGGACTACGTCGTTACGGGCAGTCGCGAGGGTGGCGCGGTTGGATGCGAGTTCCGACTCCATATGCGCCATTGCGTCTGGTGATGCTGCCTCGCCGTCCATACCCAAGGACCCAAGCTCCGTCTCCAAGGCGGTGACGCGCTCCTGGGCCGTGTCGACCGCGCGGTGTGCGGCCGATATCTTTGCGTCGCGGTCCTTGGTGGCCTCGGCCATGGCTCGTTCGGCTGCGCGGACGTCGCGTCGAATGGCAGCCAATGACTTAGCCGCATCGTCCGATCGCCCGCGCGTGCTGTCCATGAGGTTGCGATAGGGGCGCAGCTCCTGCTCATGCTGCTCGCGCATCTGCCTGAGTTCGCTGGTGAGCCTTGTCGCCTCGGCTCGCTGCTGCTCCATGCGTGCCTCTGCGTTCGCGATCTCCGACTGCGCACTTTCGATTTCGGTGGTCTGTGTGTAGACGATCTGGTCGTAGTTCTGCTCGACGTCCTCACGGTGGGTAAGTTCGTCGTAGTCCTCCGCAAGCCCCCGCTCAATCTCGCGCATGTACGCTTCGGCATCAGAGCGCATCTTGGAGGCTTGGCGCACCTTTTTGAGTGCGCTGATGCCTACTGCTATGGACTGGCCTGCCCCAGCCGCCGCGTTGCGGGCGGATGACCCTACGCGTGCGAGTGTAGCTGTAGTCGCAACTTCGTCTGTGACTTCGCTCTGTTCATGTGGCTCGTCTGGGCGTTGTGTCGCGCTTTGCATCCCTCACAGATCCTTTCGCTCGGCGTTCTCGCCTCATACATTGTAGCCGTCTTTGAGCCGTCCGCGAACGCCAACAACCGCTCAACGTGTGAGAATCGCAACTCGGCGAGATGCTTGACAATTTTCTTGCATTGTGTGATAGGGTAATCCCCAGTGTTTGGGGAGATGGCCAAACGGGCCAATCTCCGTCGTACGAGTCGAAGGAGCATCACATGGTTTCTAAGCAGACGTCCATTGTCAACGCCACCGGCCTGCACGCCCGCCCCGCTTCCGTCTTCGTTACCGAGGCCAAGAAGTATGAGAGCACCGTCACCATCAAGGACGTCGACAAGGGTTCCGCTCCTGTCAACGCCAAGTCCATCATGATGATCCTGGCTGCCGGCATGGGCTCTGGCACCAAGGTCGAGATCGCATGCGACGGTCCCGATGAGCAGGCCGCTCTCGACGCCCTCATCGCCCTCGTGGACAGCGGCTTTGGTGAGTAGTCCGAAGGGATTAGATCGAAGCATTGCCACGAACGCCCGGCACCTCAGCGGTGTCGGGCTTCTCTTGTTTGATTTGGATGACACTATCGTGCAATATGGCTCGATTGTGTCGCCGAGGGTCATGGCATCACTTGTTGCGGCTCGCGAGGCAGGCTTTCTTTTGGGGATTGCGACGGGCAGGCCATTGTGTATCGTGACCAAGTCCGTTCTTGAGAGCGGCGTGATGGACTTTGCGTTGTGCTCAAACGGCGCCACGGTCGCCAGGCTGTCTGATGGCGTCGAACTGGTAGCGAACCATCTCTCGCAGGAGGATGCGCTTGACTGCTATGAGATGCTTGAGTCCTATCACCCTGCGTGGAACGCATTCTTTGACGGGCGAGCATACTTCGAGTGGAGGGGCGCCTCGTACATGCTCACGGGCAGGACGGGGGCGATAGCCCGCGCGATGCGTCGCGAGGATCAGGGGAGTGGTATTCTGCGGTTGGTCAAGATAGGCAAGCGCGGCATTCGCTTTTTCTTGCGTATGGTCCCAAAGGGAGGGAATCGCCAGGTCGTATCTATCAGAAGGCATCTCTTGAACGCGCGAGGGGACATCGAAAAGATGGGCTGTACCATCGTGGATCGCGCCGCCTGTGTAGAGGTAGAGCAGCTCCTGCGTGCCGACGGGAGATTCGAGGTCGTGTCGATGAGCGAGCAAGAGCTTGAGATCACGGCTCGTGGCGTGACCAAGGGAACGGGGGCCACAGCGCTCTTGCGCGCCGTCGGGATTGAACGGGGGCGCTCGGTGGCGTTTGGTGACGGTGGCAATGACCTTCCCTTGGCTTCGGCGGTGGGCAGGTTTGTCGCCATGGGAAACGCGGACGAGGACGTCAAGGAGGCGGCCTTCGAGGTTTGTCCGCCAGTAAGCGAGGACGGCGTGGCGGTCTGGATCGAAAACATGCTTGCCGCTGGCGGGCTCGAGGAGGGTGTGAGATATGTGTAAGGCATGGTTTACCTATGACATCGTGGCCGAGGACGAGCATACGTCGGCGCGCGCGGGTGTGTTTCACACTCCGCACGGAGACGTGCCGACGCCCATATTCATGCCGGTGGGCACGAAGGCGACGGTAAAGGGAATCTTGCCCGCTCAGCTCAAGGAACTCGGAACGAAGATCTTGTTGGCAAACCTCTACCATCTGTCAGTGCGGCCCGGTGCCGAGCTCGTGGCTCAGATGGGTGGCCTCCACGGCTTTATGCGCTGGGATGGGCCGATTCTCACGGATTCCGGCGGATTTCAGGTATTTAGCTTGGGCGAGCATTTCAAGCTCACGGATGATGGGGTGAGCTTCCGCGCGGTTGACTACGGCGGTGAGCGCATGAGCTGGACGCCTGAGGAAAACATGCGGATCGCCCAGCTGCTCGGCGCCGACATCGTGATGCAGCTTGATCAATGCCCGGGCTATCCGTCGCCGCGCGCGTTCGTGGAACGTGCGGTCGAGCTTTCGAGCAAGTGGGCGGAGCGCTGCTTTGCCGCCCATACCCGTGAGGACCAGGCGCTCTTCGGCATCGTTCAAGGCGGCATGGACCTCGACCTTCGTCTGCGTTCGCTTGCGCATTTGGAGAGCTGCGGTGACTTCCCGGGCTATGGCATCGGGGGATATTCGGTGGGGGAGAGCCACGAGACGATGTTTGAGTCCCTGACGCCGCTGGTAAGCGAGCACATGCCTCGCCATAAGCCCCGCTATCTCATGGGCGTGGGCAATCCCACGACGCTTGTGCGCGGTGTGGCCTGTGGCATCGACATGTTCGACTGTGTTCTACCTACCAGGACCGCTCGCATGGGTACGGCGTTCTCGAACGAGGGTCGTCTCAACCTCAAGAACGCCCGCTTCGTTGCCGACGAGAGGCCCATCGACCCGGGCTGTGGCTGTCCGGCATGCGCGGGTGGGTTCTCGCGTGCCTACGTACATCATCTGGTGAAGCAACACGAGATGGTGGGTGCGCAACTGCTCTCGCTGCACAACATCTTCTACCTGCTCGACCTCATGCGTCGTGCGCGAGAAGCCATCATCGCGGGCACCTACGCCGACTTCGTGCAGGATTGGGAGCAGAGCACGGCGGTGAATGACTTCTAGTGTCAAGAAATTCACCCTTGTAACGGCTATGTGGTGAGTGATAGACTTCATAAGTTACTCATATGCAGGACATATGGAAGCGAAAGAAGGAATACTCATGGCCCGAGGCAAGGAGGCGACCACGCACAAGACGGGTGTCGCCGGATGGAACGAGAGCGAAGGCACGGGACGCGATTCTCGTGCAAATAGAGGCAAGCGCTTGGCACAGGACCGCCGTCGCCGCGTGGCGGTGGTAGCGTTCGTAGTCATATGCTGCGTGCTGAGCGTCGTGTGCGCATGGCCTATTCAGGAACGTATCACGCGAGGACTGTGGTTCAAGGGCGGTACGGCGCAGACCATGACTGCCGACAAGGACCTTTCTGCGGACGAGCAGTCCAAAGCGGTCGCTACCATACGCGACAGGCTCGGTAATGTTGGCGTGTCGGAATACCTTGCGGATCCTAGCGGATCCAACGGTGTGGTCATCAAGCTCCCATGGAACGTCGAGGGCAAGCGCATCGCCGAATCTGTGGGTGGAGCGGGCAAGCTCGAGTTCGTACGCGTGGACGATATCGGTGATGCCGATGCCCTCTCCCTGCTCAATGCCGGCTCAAAGGACGCCACGCTCAAGGATGGCACCTACACCGCTTTTCTCAACAACGACAACGTTACCTCATGTGATGTCGTGATGGTGAGCGAGGGCATCTATGCGGTGACGATCAACTTCGATGACGAAGGCGCAAAGAAGTTTGCCGACGTCACGGAGGAGCTTGCGAAGGAATACGGCTCGATTGCCATCGTGATAGACGGCAACGTGATTTCTGCGCCGAACGTCTCGGAGAAGATTGACGGTGGTCAGGTGTCCATATCCGGTGGCTTCAGCGAGGCTGAGGCGAGGGCGCTCAAGGCCGTTCTTGACTCTGAGGTCCTGCCGACAAATCTCAAGCTTACCGACTCCACCGAGATTGGAGCAGTTGCGGGTGACAAGGCGGCAGTGATGCTCGCTGGTGCCGCCGCGGTCGCGATCATCGTGATCGCCGTCATCGCTTTCATGCGCATGAAGAAGACCGGTTTGCTAGTCTTGGGGAGCGAGGTCGTCGAAGGCATCCTGATGATTGGCCTGATGGCTGTCGTCTCGCGCATCGAGGTATTTGTGCTCACCATGCCCTCGCTTGTAGGCGGTGTGTTTGCCTGCGCTGGTGGCGTGGTTGCGGCATGGGCTGTCGCGGCGCGCTTCCAGGAGCTCGCTCGCTTGGGCAAGAGCGTACGCGGGTCCTCGCTTAGCGCCGTGTCAGACGCCCTGAATCCCATGGCGCTGCCCCTGATGGGAATCGTAGTCGTCTCGCTCGTGCTTCTCTTCTTGCCGTTCGCCCAGTTGCGTGAGTTTGGCCTCGGCATCGTGCTGGGCGCCATTGCCTCTACGATGGCGGTGCTGCTCTTTGAGGTGCCGCTCATGAGGGTTCTGGCTGTCGGCTCCATGCAGGAAGACCCCGCAGCTTGGGGCTTGGAGGCATCTGCCTCCGAAGGTGAGGATTCGAAGTCAGAGGAATCCTAGCACGAAGGAGCATGAATGGCGAGTCTTCTCGACAACAAGCGCTGGGAGGTGCTCCCCAGTCATGGGGAGTCCGAGCGTGTGCTGTGCGAGAGACTTGGCCTGACGCCCCTCGTTGCGCGTGTTCTGTGTGCGCGTGGCGTGCGCGAGCCTCAGGAGGCCATTCGTTTCCTGCAACCTTCACTCAAGCGGGATTGGACCGACCCAATTGAGATTCCGGGGATGGAAGAAGCTGCGCGACGGGTGGAGCGTGCAATCATTGACGGAGAGACCATTGCCGTCTACGGCGACTTCGACGTAGACGGCATGACGTCTACCTGTCTGCTTACTTTGGGCTTGAGGGCACTTGGTGCGCATGCGCACCCTTACATACCCCATCGGTTCGGCGAGGGCTACGGACTATCCCACGAGGCGCTCCATAGAGTTATCGATGACTGTCATCCTGATCTCATTGTGACGGTCGACAATGGCATAGCTGCAAAGCATGAGGTTGCGTGGCTACTTGAGCAGGGTGTCGATGTGGTGATTACCGATCACCATGAGCCGGGTGACCTCGTTCCGGAGGGTGTACCCGTCACCGATCCCAAGCTTTCCGACACGTGTATGTCGCGAGAGTTGGCTGGCGCAGGGGTTGCGCTCAAGCTCGTTTGCCTCTTGGGGCGCTGGCTTGGCAATCCGGATCTCTGGTGGTCGTATGTGGACCTTGCCGCTTTGGGCACTATATCCGACATGATGCTGCTGCAGGGCGAGAATCGCTCTCTCGTAGCCGAAGGAATTGCCCGGATGCGCTCGTCTACGAGACCGGGTATCGTCGCGCTTGCCGCAAGTGCAAAGTGTGACCTTACGCAGATTACCTCCGATAATCTTCCGTTTTCGCTCATTCCCCGTCTCAACGCCGCCGGTCGCATGGGAAGCACCGATGCGGCATTCGACCTCCTGATCTCGGATAACCCGGCAGAGGCGGCAATGCTGGCGGCATCCCTTGAATCCATTAACGCCGAACGCAGGGAGACGGAGTCGGTTCTCTCCGAGGAGGCCATCAAGCTTCTCAAAGCTACCTACGATGGTGAGCGCGTCATCGTTGTGGCGGGAGAGGGCTGGCATGAGGGTGTTAAGGGTATCGTTGCGAGTCGCATCGTGAGCATCTATCATGTTCCGACGATTGTCTTCACCTTGCAGGATGGTATTGCCCGAGGATCGGGGCGCAGCGTTGGCTCGGTGGACCTCTTTCATGCGGTGGAGCAGTGCTCGGACATCCTCGTGCGTTTCGGAGGACATGCCGGTGCGGTGGGTGTCACTTGTGAGGCAAACAGAGTCGGAGAGTTCCGTCGTCGGCTTCAACAGGTCATGGCCGAATTGCCCGAGGAGCAGTTCCAAGACTTGGGAGAGGTGACTGCCATCGCGTCTCTCGGCGAGCTCGACTTGCCGGGTATACAGGCGCTTGAAACGCTCCAGCCGTTTGGACAGGGCAACAAGCGTCCGCTCTTTGGCGTGCAGGGAGTGTTTATGCGCAACCGGGCTCGTGTAGGCTACGAGGCCAATCACTTGCGATTCGTTGCGACCGATGGCGTGAGCTCCGTACCGGCCATCATGTTTCGGGCCCCACATATGAGTCAAGCCTACGCGTGCGAGGACATGGTCGACTTGGTCGTTGACGCGGTGAGTGAGACATGGCAGGGCCGCACCCAAGCAAAGCTCATGGTGCGTGACATACTCTATCAGTCGAAAGGTACCCGTATTAAGGATGTGCCAACCGCTGCCTTGGTGACGCCAACTGGCGGCATGCATGGCAGCGACGTTCTCTTCTCGAGTCAGCGAGAGTCAGCCGTTTTCTCTGCGTTGCAGGGTCGTGCGTTCACGAATGAGATTGCGGGCGTGCGCTCACAGCTTGCTGAGCTATCAACAGACGTGCTCACTGAACGTCTGCGTGCCCAACTCATCGGAGATGCGAGTTTGCTGCCGGCTCAGAAAGCGGCGCTAGACAAACTTGCGCAAAACCACAGCACCCTCTGCGTCATGGCGACGGGGCGTGGCAAGTCGCTCATTTTTCACATCCATGCGGCTCGCATGGCTTTGGCGAAGGGAATGGCGAGCGTCTTTGTGTATCCGCTGCGAGCGCTTGTTTCCGATCAGGCTTTTCATCTCGAACAGGAATTTGCGAGGATGGGCCTATCCGTTCGCGTGCTCACGGGCGAGTCTGACGCAACGGAGCGCAGCGAGATCTTTGAAGGCCTGCGACAGAGGCATGTCGATGTCGTGCTCACGACGCCTGAGTTCTTGGCAATCCACACGAGAGACTTTGCGCGGTCAGGGCACGTGGGCTTCGTAGTCGTCGATGAGGCACACCATGCTGGCTCTGCCAAGGGAGGCGATAGGGAGGCGTATACGGAGCTCGATCGCATCTTGCGCGAATTAGGGAATCCAACGGCATTGGCCGTTACGGCTACGGCATCAGAGCCCGTGGCCCGAGAGATATGCAGGCTGCTCTCGGTACGCGAGGAGGACGTCATTGTTGACCGTACGGTGCGACCCAACCTCATGCTTGATGACCAGCGTGACTTACGCGATCGTGACCTCTATCTCTCGTCCATCGTCTCGTCGGGCGAGAAGTGCGTCGTCTACGTCAATTCTCGCGATCAGGCCGTGTCACTCGTGAGAACGCTCAGGTCCCGGGCGCAGGGACTTGGTGAACGCATTGCGTTCTATCATGCGGGTCTCTCACGCGATTTGCGGAGACGAATCGAGCAGGCATTCAGAAGCGATGGCCTATGCTGCATCGTCTCGACGAGCGCTTTTGGTGAGGGTGTCAACCTGCCCGGCATCCGCAACGTGGTTCTTTATCATATGCCGTTTGGCGCGACGGAATTCAATCAGATGAGTGGACGTGCGGGTCGAGATGGTGCCCCGGCATACATTCGTCTGTTGTTTGGTGGCAAGGACGCGATAATCAACGAGAAGCTGCTATCGTCAGCTGCTCCGCCACGCAAGGACTTGGTGGCATTGTATCGTGTGCTCCGGCGTGAAGCCGCAAGTGTGGGTAACGGCTCTCTGTCGCTTGCTGATGCCGACCTCCTTGAAGCCGTGCGCGCGCAGGAGCCGGAAGTGCAGCTGGATACGGCGGCAGTGGCGAGTGGGATTGCGGTTTTTGGCGAGCTCGGCTTTCTTAAGGTCGAGGGTTTCGAAGACAGCCGTACCATTATCATGAATCCATCGCCGATTCACGCAGACCTTACGAGCTCCATTCGCTACGTTGAGGGTAGGCACTCGTTGACAGAATTCGTTCGTTTCCGCGATTGGGCGCTCACGGCCACCTCGCAGGAGCTGATAGATCGCATAAACAGGCCTATCGTTCCGAGCTTTGGAAATATGGTGGACAGATGAGGGAAAGGGGTGTCGGCGCATGAGGGTAAGGGAGACGAGGGCTTATAAAGGGCGCGATCTTGATGCGCCCGGTGCCGACAACTACCGCCTGCTACAGAGCGCCTGTACGAGCTACTTGGACAAGGCTGGCTGCGAAAAGACCGAGCGCGCCTATCGCTTTGCGGCTGAGTTCCATCGCACGCAGCGGCGCAGGTCTGGTGAGCCCTACATCAACCATCCCGTCGAAGTGGCCCTCATCCTTGCGAAAGACCTACACATGGATACCGACACCGTATGCGCCGCACTTCTGCACGATACGGTGGAAGACACTCCTGCGACGCTTGATGACCTCACCGAGCGATTTGGGGAGACCGTCGCCGAGCTCGTGGATGGCGTCACCAAGCTCACAAACATCCAAGTATCAAACATGGACGAGAAGCAGGCTCTCAACCTGCGCAAGATGGTTCTCGCCATGTCGAAGGACATTCGCGTCGTTATCATAAAGATCGCCGACCGCCTGCACAACATGCGGACGCTCGCTGCGCTGCCGCCTCACAAGCGTGAGTTCAAGTCACGTGAGACGATGGATGTCTACGCCCCCCTGGCTGACCGTCTGGGCATTTCTTCCATCAAGTGGGAGCTGGAAGACCTCTCGTTCTTTTACTTGGAGCCTGAGGAATACGAGCGAATTGCGCGCATGGTGCAGGATTCGCGGGCGCAGCGGGAGCGCGATACCGACGAGGCAATCAGGACGCTCACCGACGAGTTGCGCCGCGTGGGAGTCGGTAGCTTCCAGGTGACGGGAAGGCCCAAGCATCTCTGGTCCATCTACCAAAAGATGCAGCGGCGAGACGTGGAGTTCACCGACATATACGACCTCATCGCATTGCGTGTCATCACGAGCACGGTGGAGGAGTGTTACTCGGTTTTGGGCGCGGTTCACTCGCTATGGCATCCGCTTCCAGGACGGTTCAAGGACTACATTGCCACGCCTAAGGCGAACCTCTACCAATCGCTGCATACCACGGTCGTTGGTCCCGATGCGCGACCCATCGAGGTTCAGATTCGCACGGCTGAGATGCACGAGCACGCTGAGTATGGCGTGGCGGCTCACTGGCTTTACAAGAAGTCAGGCGGATCGCAAGGCAAAATGTCCAAAGACGATCGCAGCATCGATTCCACGATCAATCACATTCGTCGCAGTCTCGACTGGGTGAACGAAGACGAGCTAGGGGATCCGCACGAGTTCCTGAACAACCTCCGCGTTGACCTCTTTGAGGGGGAGATCTTTGTATTTACGCCGAAGGGCGAAGTGGTGAGTCTCAGGCGTGAGTCAACACCGCTCGACTTTGCCTACGCAGTCCACACTGAGGTGGGCAATCACTGCGTGGGAGCCAAGGTCAACGGTTCGGTGGTGCCGCTCACCTATAACCTGCAGATGGGTGACCGCGTGGAGGTCCTCACAAACAAAAACGCCCGTCCGTCGCGTGACTGGATGGGCATCGTGGTCACACCGTCTGCCCGCTCAAAGATTCGCAGGTACTTCTCGACGGTGAACAAGGCCGATGACGCTGAACAGGGGCGTGCCGAGCTTGCGCGTGAGCTCCGCAAGCGCGGCTATGGCATATCCACAGCGCGCACCACGCGGGCCATCGAGCAGGTGCTCCCTCAGTTCGATGCGCGCACTCCCGAGAGGCTCTTTCAAGCGATACATCTGGGTAAGTGCTCGGTCAAGCAGGTTGCGAACCGTATCCAGGCCGTACTCGAGGCGGGTTCGCCCGAACAGCTCGCCCAAGCGCGCAAGGAGGCTGAGGAGCGTCAGGCGCTCGAGGATCTCCGTGGTGGCGAGCAGCATCTGCGCGTCCCGCGTACCCATGCCTCCAAGGGCAAAAAGAAGCGGGGTAGTTGCGGCGTGGTGGTCAAGGGCGACCCCGATCTGCTCGCACATCTCGCACATTGCTGCAATCCTGTTGCTGGCGATGACATCGTGGGCTTTATTACACGCGGTCGAGGTGTCTCGGTACATCGAAGCAGTTGTCCCAACGTGGCGTCACTCATGAATAATCCCGAGCGCATGATAGAGGTCGAGTGGGATACCTCGGGTGCCACGGAGTTCAACGTCGAGATAGTCATTGAGGCTACCGACCGAATGGGCCTGCTCAAGGACATCACAATTGCGGTGGCTGATGCGGCGGCAAACATCCTGTCTGCTTCTACGCAGACGACGCGTGAGGGTGTTGCCCGCCTGCGTTTCATGGTGAGTATCAGTGATGCGAGCTTGCTCGATTCCTTGCTTGCATCCATCAGCCGTGTTCCGTCAGTCTTTGACGCGAGGCGTATCATGCCCGGTGAGGGTTCTGTCCAGATGAAGAGGAGGGTCTAGTATGGCCAAGGACGGCATTCGGCAGTTCGTTGTGGGACACCTCTCCACTAACTGCTATGCGCTCGTGAGCGACGAGGAGTGCCTGGTCGTCGATCCAGGAGCCGAGGGAGCACGCATTGCGGCAGCGCTGTCGGACGTGAAGGTTACCCAAATCGTAGCCACGCATGGGCATCATGACCACGTGGGAGGCGTGCGGGCGCTCAAGGAGGCAACGGGAGCGAGCTTTGCGGTATCGGTGGGGGATGCCGAGCGCGCACAGCATGCGCTTGAGCTTTCCTCGCACGTCTTTGATGTGTCGCAGGCCGAGGTCGAGGATGCCCCGGCACCTGACCGGCAGCTCTCGGAGGGTGATGTGCTCCGCGTGGGGAGTGCCGAGTTGCGCGTCCTTGAGGCGCCGGGACACACTGAGGGAGGTATCGTGCTCATAGGGGATGGCTATTCCTTTATGGGGGACACGCTCTTTGCGGGGTCGTGTGGGCGTACCGACCTTGTCGGAGGGGACCATGAGACCCTCATGCGCACGTTGGCAAGGCTCAAGCGCGAGATTGATCCCGCCACGGTTCTTCTTTGCGGTCACGGTCCTGCCACTACGATGAAACAAGAGCTTGCTTACAATCCTTGGCTTGCTTGAGGTGTATGCCTACACTTGAGTAAACAAAACAGGCCGAGCGTGAACTCGGCCTGTTGATTTCTGGTGCCCGAGGTGGGACTCGAACCCACACGAGTTTCCTCAAAGGTTTTTGAGACCTCCGCGTCTGCCAATTCCGCCACTCGGGCTCAACAAAAGCAGGGATACTATAGCACATTTCTTTGCTAACGGCCATAGACAATGCGATTGAATGTGGAATCCGGATAACAGGTCTGAAAGACTACCGTAACGCCCGTCGCATCTTTATCCACAATGCGCATGATTTCCTCATAGAAGCTATCCTTGGGATAGTTGAAGATTCCTTCCACGGTGAAAGTTTTACCGTTGACCTCAGCTTCGTCGCCTGGTTGCATAGTCAGTATCTCTTGGCCGTAATCTGACCAGTCGTGAGCTATGTAGTAGTTGGTTGCCCATTCCGTGAGAGCCCCATCGGAACTGGCGTCCACTGTGCCCTTCTCGGGACGTGCCTCCCAGGGACCGTAGCGTAGGGATTCGCGGTCGTTAAGTATGAGTGGCACGATGCGAGATTGTGTGTAGGCGTCATACCAAGCGTAGAAGGTGTTGTCGTATATTTGCCCTTCCGCCTCGCTGACGACGCTGGCCATTTCCTCGTTGAAGCTTAGGTGCGCCGTTGGCTTGACGTCGGGTTCAGTTGTCGTGTGTGTGGGGTTGAGGGCGGCCATCCCGAGGGTCACTAGCGAGTAGACGAACACGAGCAAGATGACCTTGCTCCACAGCATGCGTTTTGTGCTTTCCTTCGTCATGTGACCTCCCGTTGACGGCAGTCACATAGTAGCAGAACGCCATGATAGGGTTTTGCGAAGTTGATCACAGCGGAAGAGCAGGCGCTAAAATGCCTTCCGCATGATGACGTTGAGCCAACGCTCGTCTGCGCGGCCGGGGCGGACATCACCCGAGATCCAGAGGCCTTCGATGGCTAGGTTGCATGTCTTGGCGACGAACTCTCTAAAGACTGGCTCTGTGAAGTCGGTGAAGTGACGCCCGTTGCGCATTCCCTCGAAGTTGCCGTATTTGAAGGAGGTATAGAGCACGCCCCCAGGCACGAGTGCGCGCTCGATGCGGCCCATCACGTCGGAGAGCTCCTGCTTGGGTAGGTGCAGGATTGAGGAGCATGCCCACACGCCGTCATAGTGCTCCACATCGGCGAGGTCGCTGAAGAGCTCAACCCGCACGAGGATACCTGCCAAGCGCTGAGCAACGGATGCAAGTTCCGGTGAGCCATCGGTCGCCGTCACGTCGAATCCTCGCTCAAGGAACCAACGTGCGTCGCGTCCCGATCCGCATCCCAGGTCGAGTACGCGTCCGCCCTTGGGCAACAGCGCCGCAAATTTCTCCTGCGTGGCGGAGAAGTCCACATCTACGGTCGACGCCACGAACTCTTCGGCGTTGTGAGCGTAGTAAGCAAGGGTAGGGGTTACTGGCATGGTCATATCGCCGGCTTTCAATCCGTTGCTGGTACAGGGGTACAGGGGACTGTCCCCCCTGTACCCTAGTTTAGCTCATTAGCCAAACTGGCTGTTGTAGAGCGCGGTGTACTTCCCGTTCAGCTTCAGAGCACCGGTGCGGATTCGTCCATCCTGTGAACGACGAGCTTGCGCTTGCGTCATGGCTCGCGAAGCGCTACCATACGGTTTGCTAAGTGGGATAGGTTTGTCCCGTCCCCACCTACGCGGTGCCGTGTGCAGCTGCCTGGTTTCATGAAACGAAGTGCGTGGTAGGTTTTACCACGTTTTGTTTTGCTGTCTCCTTGGCTGTGCGTGGCTGGGAAGGCAGTTTTTTGTGGCGTGAGCCGCAAGGAGTGCGATGCGCGCATCGCAATGAAAGGAAGGTGTAGAAGATAGCCAGGAACGAGGGTCCCCGCATCAACGAAGAGATCACATCGCGGACGTGCAGGCTCATAGCTGCCGATGGTACGCAGCTCGGTCTCTTTGGCGTGCGTGACGCGCTTCGCATCGCGCGCGAGCAAAACATGGACCTTGTGGAGATTGCTCCGAACGCAGAGCCTCCCGTGTGCAAGGTCATGGACTACAGCAAGTATAAGTACGAGCAGGATCGCAAGGCCAAGGCCGCGCGCAAGAAGCAGGTGCGGGTCGAGGTCAAGGAGATGAAGTTCCGTCCAAAGATTGACGTGGGCGACTATGAGACCAAAAAGAACCACGTCATGCGTTTCCTGCGTAAGGGTGCCCGCGTAAAGATCACCATCATGTTCCGTGGCCGCGAGATGGCTCACCCGGAGCAGGGCCTGAATGTGCTCGATCGCCTTGCAGAGGACCTGCGTCCGTATGCCACGGTAGAGCAGCAGCCAAAGATGGAGGGTCGTAACATGCACATGCTCGTCGCCCCCATACGTGGAGCCTTCGATAGGGAGGAGCCTCAGGACGAGGGCGAAGGCAACAACCAGAAGAAGGGAAGATAACTCATGCCTAAGATGAAGACGCACAAGGGGTCGGCCAAGCGCTTCCGTCGGACTGGCACCGGCAAGATTATGCGTGCCAAGGCGTTCAAGAGCCACATTCTCACCAAGAAGTCGCCCAAGCGCATTCGCGGCTTCCGCCAGGAGACCGAACTCACCAAGGGTGACGCCAAGGTCGTGAGCCAGAGGATGGGCAAGAACTAGATTTGAGGAGTTGATATACTATGGCACGAATCAAGCGCGCCGTCGCAGGTCGCAAGAAGCGCAACACGCTGAAGGAACGTTCGAAGGGTTATTACGGCGTACGTTCGCGTACCTTCCGTGGCATGAAGGAACAGGTGCAGCACTCCCTGCAGTACCAGTATCGTGATCGCCGCAACAAGAAACGTGACATCCGCGGCCTGTGGATTCAGCGCATCAATGCTGCCGCTCGCATGAACGACCTGTCCTACAGTCGCTTCATGCACGGTCTCAAGCTCGCGGGCGTCGAGCTCGACCGGAAGGTCCTTGCCGCCATCGCCTACGAGGATGAGAAGGCTTTCGCTGACCTCGCTGACGTCGCAAAGAAGGCGCTCGAGCAGGAGTAGTCTCGCATATCAGATGCGTGAGGAGACCCCGGCCGCGATGCCGGGGTCTCTTTTACTCTCCGACGTGGGGAAAGATCGGATGCTCCTCTTCGAACCTTTCGGCTTCCTCCTCGAAGGCCTCATCCTGGGGACCCACAAGTTCGTCACGGCCCGTCTCGGGGTTGTAATGGTGCAGGAGCACAGGCCTAAAGAGATGCAGCCGCATTGCAAAGAGTACCGACGCGACGATGAGAAAGCAAAATATCGCGATGCGAGGAGCGACGCCCACTTGGGTCATCACAATGGAACCAATGCTAAGAAGGCCTGTCCAGAGATAGATGAAGAGCACAGTCTGACGCTGGTTGAAACCCTCGTCTAGGAGTCTGTGGTGAATGTGTCCCTTGTCGGCCTGTCCGATGCTCACGTGGGCCCTTCCGCGACGTACGATGGCTGAGAACGTGTCGATGATAGGGATGCCTGATATCACGAGCGGAACGATGATGGAGGTTAGTCCGGCCACGCGTTGCACCGAGAGGAGCGATACCGTGCCGAGCGCGAAACCGATGAGCAGCGCGCCTGAGTCACCGAGGATGATGGAAGCGGGGTTGAAGTTGTACCGGAGAAACCCCAGCGTCGCGCCTGCAAGCACGATGGAGAGCGCTGCAGCATCAAGGTGTCCGGCCATGGTCGAGACAACCCACATCGTGATGCTGGCGATGCAGGCGATACCGGCGGAGAGGCCGTCCATCCCATCGATGAGGTTAAAGATGTTTGCATAGGCCACGAGATAGCAGACCGTGATAGGCCATGCGGCCCAGCCGAGATAGATGCCGTCGTTGGTGAAGGGATTTACGACGACGTCGATCATGAGCCCTCCAGACACGGCGATGACGGCTGCCAGGCTCTGACCAAGAAGCTTCTGCTTGGGGTTCAGTTCTAGATAGTCATCCAAGAGGCCGGTGAGAAAGACGATGCAGAAGCCCAACAAGAGAGCCGGGTAGTTGACGCTTCCGGGCGGACGCATGCCCCCGACGACGACGGAGGGCCAGCCAAACACCCTGAATCCTAGGGTTTGCATGAACGTGCCTGCGATAAGCGAGCAAAAGATGGCGATGCCGCCCATGCGGGGCAGCGGCTTGCAGTTGATGCGACGACCACCCGGATAGTCCACCGACCCGAGTCGCCACGCAAGGCGTCGGGCGAGCGGGGTGACGAGCAGCGCGATTACGAGCGCCGTGGAAAAGAGGACTACGAACGGTACCCACCATCCCATTGCCGATGCGCCTCCTTCCGTGACAGTCAATCGTTGCTATCTTTCTATTTTTTCTTACATCGCCGACATGTCAAGACTGTTCTTATGTAACGAAAGTCTTACTATGTAGGTAGCGTTTCCTGCGGTGCAAACTGGGTGAACCGACAAGTGTTGTTTGGGAGTCCATATCTCGTGCTCAGTACAGGGATCCTCCGTTGTTGGGGAAGCTGGAACAGGCGACGAGGACACCCACCTTTGAGAGGTGGGTTCATAATAGCAACCGCAGGGGCGCTTTTTGTGTTGGCTTAAGGACAGCAGTACGCTATCCTTTTGACACGATGATATGTGTACGGTGCAAGAAGGGGAGTGGCGTCTACATGGCTCAGATGGGACAAACGCAGGCTAAGCCTACGTCGCGCTATGTCGACTCTCTCGATGGTCTGAGGGCGCTCTGTGCCTTGGGTGTTATTGCTTATCACATGCGACTAAGCTGGTGTGGGGGTGGACTCCTAGGCGTAACGGTTCTCTTTGTGCTTTCGGGCTATTTGGTGACCGCGGGACTCATGCGCGAGTTCAGCAAGACGCGGGGTACCATCAGTCTCGGCTCGTTTTGGCGTCGCCGTATTGCTCGGCTTATGCCGACCTGCCTCGTGTTTGTGGCGGTGACGGGGGCAGTATGCGCATTCGCCGATGCGGCGCTCTTTACAAAGATGCGCCCCGACATCATTCCCGCCCTACTCATGGTGATTAACTGGACGAAGATTTTTAGCAACGAGTCGTACTTTGCCGCGGCGGGCAATCCTTCGCCGCTGACGCACTTCTGGTCGCTTGCCATTGAGGCGCAGTTCTACCTCATCTGGCCGCCGATCTTTTACCTGCTGATGCGCAAGAAGGTCCCGAGACGGATGGTGAGTGTCGGAACGCTTGTGGTGGCTCTATTTTCCGCGCTGCTCATGGCGTTGCTGTATGTTCCCGGTGCTGACCCGTCGAGACCGTACTACGGCACGGACACACGTGCGATGAGCCTTCTTCTGGGTTGCTGGTTGGCTATCGTCTGGCCATTTGATCGCATGAGCAAGAGCAGGGCGCGTCATCTCGAGGGCTTCGCTGCTACCATACCCATCCTCGTCGGCCCTTTGTGCGTTGTCGGCATCGTGCTCATGATGCTCTTCACGGAGGGTTACACGGCTTTCTCGTACTATGGGGGCTTTCTGCTCTGCTCGGTCTTGTCAATCGGTGCGATTGCGGGACTCGTTCCCGATCGCAGCTATTTCGCCAAGGTCATGTCGTTCAAGCCGCTCACATGGATAGGCTCGCGCTCGTTTGCCATCTATGTGTGGCACTACCCGCTTTTGGAGCTCATGAATCCGCTCAACAACACGACGGGTATCCCATGGTGGAATCTTCTGCTCGAGCTTGTCATCATTTTCGTGGTGGCTGAGATGTCGTACCGTTTCGTAGAGGTGCCTTTGCGTAAGTTGGGCAGGCCCGCTCGCGAAGATGCAGAAGCGGATGAATCACGCGGCGCGTCACCGCTTCGCGCGAAGCTCGGCGTGATGGCTCCCGCTCTTGCGCTTACCTTGATCGGTACCGTCATCACTGTGTACGGACTTATCACGGTGGAACCAGTGACAATCGCGGGTGACAGACCTGAGGACCGCAAGGTAATGCATACCGCGCTGAAAAAGCCCTTGCAGGATGGTGTTTACGACGTTGTGTTTATCGGCGACTCGGTGTCGCTCGGTGCGAACGAACAGCTCAACGAAGCCTTCCCGCATGGACTCATCGACACGATGGGTGAGCGTCAGGCAAGTGAGGCCATCACCGCGTTGCGAGGTTATCTCAGCCAGGAACCAAACATCGTGGGGGACCAGGTGGTGATAAGCGTTGGCACTAACGGAGTCCTGAGCCAGAGTGATTTGGATGAGTTGCGTGCGCTCGTGGGCAAGGATCGCCAGCTGTGGCTCGTGAACCTGCGCAGTCCCAACGCAAAGGACATAGACAACAACGCGCTCATTGACGAGTATGTGGAGCACTATGACAACGTGCATCTTATCGATTGGAACGGCGCGACAGAGGGTCATGAGGACTGGCTCATAGAGGACGGTATCCATCTCACGTGGGATGGAAGAGATGCCTTTGCTAAGCTCGTGGTGGACACCATGGAGTACGAGGTTCCTGACGACACGAATACCGTCTATGACGTTACCTTTATGGGTGACACCGTGAGCCTTGGTGCCGCTGACGCCATGGCGAAGGCCTTCCCCAAGGGTATCATCGACACGGCTGACGGACGCAAACCCCAGGACGTCACGAAGGCTTACCTCAACTATGTGAAGCAGGACGTGGTGGGTACTGCTGTCGTCTTGGCTATTGGCAACGAGGGGCAGCTCTCGGCGAACGACGTGAGCGACTTCGTGAACGCCGTCGGCAAAGACAAGGACCTTTGGATTGTCAACGTGCGAGGAGGGTCTTGGCAGGATCCGAACAACCAGATGATTGACAACGCGGCAACCACCCCGAACGTGCAAGTCATTGATTGGTTCTCTGCCTCGAAGGATCACGACGACTGGTTTGAGGCCGATGGCGTACATCTGACTGAGGAGGGTATCGCCGCCTACGTGAGTCTCGTCAAGGAGAAGGTCAAGGTTCGCAATCCCGATGCAGAGCCCTCCGAGAATGAAGAGGAGATCGAGGAGATGTACGGCTCGTACGACTACGTCTACAGCTATACCAGCGACTCTGATGATTCAAGCGATACCGAGAGCACAGATGAGTCTGGGACGAGCGAGTCCAGCTCAAGTGACAGCGAGGATGACGGTGGTAGCGGAAGCACCTCTGACAGCGATGAGTCCACATCCGAGACGGGGTCCGGCTCGAGTACGGCGAAGTCGGATTCGAGTACAGGGTCTGATACCAGCACTAGCGATTCCGACAGCACAAGCAAGGATTAGTCTCTCCTTACGCCGGTGGCATCGAAGGCGGGGATAAAGCTCTCGCCAACGGTGCCACCCTCCTGCCACCAGATGTTCTCGAACCCGACCTCGTCAGCATGGCACACGACGAGGTCGTATTCTTCCTCGCTCACGGCATTCTGAAGTCCGTCTTTGCGTGTGCGGCAGCGGGCATTTGGCGTGTATTGGTTCATGATCGAAAGGTCGACCTCATTGCCCGCGATTTCCCATACTCGGCTCACGACGGCGCACGAGTCATCGGCGTGGCCAGGCAAGACGAGGTGGCGCACGATGATGCCCTGAAGCATCGTTCCGTCAGCGGTTACGCGACGGCCACCGCGAGCCCTGAGCAGGGACAGCATCTCCGCGAGTGCCTCAGTCGCGATGGCCGGGTAGTCATCGGCTCCCGAGAGTTGTCGTGCCAGGTCGCTTGAGGCGTATTTGAAGTCGGTCAGCCATATGTCGATAACGTCGCCAAGTTCGCGAATGAGCTCTGGCCGCTCGTATCCCGAGGTGTTGCACACTATGGGAATCGTAAGCCCGTTCTCGCGTGCGCGCTTGATGGCGACGACGACGTGCGGGGCGTAGTGGAGCGGTGTCACGAGGTTGATATTGAGGGCACCTTGGTCCTGAAGCTCGAGCATCATCTCGGTGAGGCGGGCCGTGCTTACTCCGATGCCGAAACCCTCGTGCGAGATCGTCTCGTTCTGGCAAAAGACGCAGCGAAGCGGGCATCCGGAGAAAAATATCGCTCCTGATCCAGCCTCACCCGAGATGGGAGGTTCCTCCCAGAAATGCAGGGCGGCACGAGCCACCAGAAGCTCGGATGTGCAGCCGCATACGCCTCGCTGACCTTCTGCCCGCCGTGCTCCGCAACGACGTGGGCAGAGCGTGCATCTCTCGTAGGCGCTAGCATCTAGTCTCATGTCTCATCCCGTCCTCTAGCGATAAAAAAAGACCCGGCCGCCGCCAGGTCCAGAAAGCTTGGTGGAGATGAAGGGATTCGAACCCTCGGCCTCTGCCTTGCGAAGGCAGCGCTCTCCCAACTGAGCTACATCCCCGAAGCAACGAATAGTTTGGCAGGAATGCGCGCGCGTGTCAAGAAGTTTTTGAAGGCACACAAGATGTGCCGCTCGGGGATGACACATTAGCTGTTGGCTAATGCGCGCTTGGACAATTGAGCGTAAGGTATGGAAGACAATTAGGAGTCGCTAGGGATGGGAGATCACGTCATCTTGGGTGATGCTATCAAAGAGCTCACCTGCGAAGAAGTCTGAGAGCGAGATGCCGAGGCCATTGCTGATGCGCTCGATGTTGACGGCAGACACGTTGCGCTTGCCTGTCTCGACCTCGGCCAAGTAGGAGCGCGAGAGGCCGATGCCGTATGCGAGCGCGTCCTGCGTGAGACCTCGCTCCGCCCGAATTTGCTTTATGCGTAACCCGATGCGGGTGCGGATATCGATGTCACTCATGCCTTGTGTCCTTTGAGATGCCTTCTTCAATGTTCGATGCTCCAACCCGTAAAGAAACCTCTTCATACGTGACATTTTTTCCATGTGGGGACAACATGCGCTACACTTGTTCACGGATGAAAGGGGCGAATTATGACAGGTGGATCCTATTTCTTCACTTCTGAGAGCGTGACCGAGGGACACCCTGACAAGATGGCGGACCAGATTTCCGATGCCGTGCTCGACGCGATACTCGCCAAGGAGGCGCGGCTTGAAGCCGAGGGCTACGTCTCGCCGACCAACGTGCCGGCTTCGCTTGCGAACGTGCGCTGTGCCTGCGAGACCTTCCTCACGACAGGCACGGTCATCGTGGCGGGCGAGATTCGTACGCAGGCTTATGTCGACGTGCAAAAGATCGTACGCGACACGGTACGGCGCATCGGCTACGACCGCGCAAAGTTTGGCTTCGACTGTGAGACCTGCGGCGTCATCAACATGATTCACGAGCAGAGTCCCGACATTGCGCAGGGCGTAGACGGTACGTACGCTCGCGAAGGCGCGGACGAGCTCGAGCGCATCGGCGCGGGCGACCAGGGCATGATGTTTGGCTACGCGTCGGACGAGACCGACGTGCTCATGCCGATGCCCATATATTTGGCTCAACGCATGGCAGAACGACTCGCCGCAGTGCGCAAGGACGGCACCTTGAGCTACCTGCGTCCCGATGGCAAGACGCAGGTGACCGTGCGCTATGAGGACGACGAGCCGGTCGAGGTCGCGGCCGTGGTTGTATCTACACAGCATGCGCCTGAGATCGAGAGCATGGACGTTATCAAAAACGACATGCTGCAGCATGTGATCGGTCCCGTTCTTGATGCCGCGGGCATAGCATGGGCTGACGCCGAGATTTACGTGAACCCGACCGGGCGCTTCGTCGTGGGCGGTCCGATGGGCGACACGGGTCTGACCGGACGAAAGATTATCGTGGACACCTACGGTGGTATGGGCCGACATGGTGGCGGTGCCTTCAGTGGCAAGGACTGCACCAAGGTGGATCGCTCGGGTGCCTATGCGGCGCGTTGGGTGGCAAAGAACGTCGTGGCTGCAGGCTTGGCGCGTCGCTGCGAGGTGCAGATCGCCTACGCCATCGGCGTGAGCCATCCGGTTTCCGTGCTCGTGACCACCTTTGGGACCTCGACGGTTGACGAGCGAGTTCTGGAGCGTGCGGTAAAGAAGGTCTTTGACCTGCGCCCCGGTGCCATCATCCATGACCTTGACCTACGCCGTCCCATCTTTGAAAAGACAGCTGCCTACGGCCATTTCGGTCGCGAGGATGCTGACTTTACGTGGGAGCGCACCGACCGCGTCGAGGAGTTGCTTGCCGCTGTCAAGGAGCTCTGATGTCAAGGGCGCAGCGCATCGTAGACATGATTCTTGGCGGCGAACGCTATGCGAACTCGAAGCTCTTTGGCGACAAGGTCTATGTGGACGAGCCCATCCTGCGTACGGGAGCGCGTGCGTACGGCAAGCAGGAGACGAGCGTGGCGAGGCCGCGACAGCGACGCGTGTCGCTGCCTGAGCGCTACCGCGAGGTGCGCCGTCTCGCGCGCGGGCGCAAGAAGGGCGTGTGGGGGTATCCTTACGTAACCGATGCCGCGAAGCTCTTTGTGGAGCAGGCGCGTCTCTTGGCCGACTACGAGGATGACTATCCCGAGGAGCCGGATCCCTATGGGTACACGGGGGCCACTCCCACCTACGAGGATCTGAGCGACAACGATCTGCGCTGCTACGTGTCGTGGCGGACGCGGCTGCGAGCGGGCGAGGAGGTAGCCGCGCCGGGGACGTTTTGGCGCATCTATGCCTTTGAGATTATCTGCGGTGTCGGCATGGAACCGGGACTTGCGGGCCTCGAGGCCCTGTCGCGCATCGGTGTGGATGACCCGATGCTCGGCGTTGTGCGCGACCAGGTCAAACGCTGGACACACGACTACGCAATCTACTACGGCATCGATTCTTCACTCGTCTCGGGCATCGCGACCTCGGCGAATATTCAGGCAGTGTCAACGCTCGGCCGGGCGGAGCGTGCGCTACTCGAGCCAGGTGGCCAGGTTACGTGGCCCGAGCGTCCTCAAGCGGGACTGCCCTCATCAGAGGAGCTGCTCGATGCTTTGATTACGCTGTCGCGCTACCGTGCCGACAAGTCGAGGTTCATTCGCGCGCGACGCGAGGACGTGGCATGGGTTGCCTGTCGGGTGTACGCCGATATGGTTGCGCACTGCGCCAAGCGGCGCAAGACGGGCTTCGTCGAGGGAGCCTTCGGGCCAGCGTCGCGTGTGTCGTACACGATGTTTCCTGGTGCGATGTTTTGGAGCGAGACGAGCCACCCCGACACGACCTACGAGCTGAGCTCTACGGAGCGGTATGTGTGCGCGCGGGGCTTCTGGTGGCGCGAGCTGCCGTGTCGCCGTGCCGAAAAGAGCGACGAGATCGGGGCGTTGCTGCATGCCATCGATTGCCGTATGCGTCGTGCGACCGGTGACAAGCATGGCCTCAAGGACAAGCCGCTGCCCAAGTACCAGGGCAAGTTCGTGGATACGCGCATTGCCGAGCTGCTGGCGATGCGCGAGGCAGAGGAGGCGGCGCGCATCACAATCGACCGCAAGGCGCTTGGCTCCATCCGCTCTGCTGCCGCTCGAACGCGCGAGGCCCTGCTCACCGACGATGAGCGCGAAGAGACGCCTCAGGCGATATCGGCGATGGGCGGGGAGGCCGTCGTTGAGCAGGTGTTCGAGTTGCGTGGTGTGGAACCCGAGGGAGCTTCTTCCGACGGTTCGCGGACGGTGGAAGAGGAACGTTCCTCGTCGTCCGCGGAAGAGCTACCGCTTGACGATCGGCAGATTGAGCTCTTGCGTGCGTTGCTGGACGGGGGCGCGCTCGATGGCTTCGACTCTCTTTATGTGACGCTTGCCGTAGACGACATCAACGAGGTGTTTCTGGATATCGTGGGAGACACGGTCGTCGAGTTCGACGGAGAGGTGCCCGCAATCATCGAAGACTACGAGCAAGAGGTGCGCGACGCCCTTGGCTGAGCACGTCTCAGGCAAAGCGGATTGTCATGCGCAGGGTTTTGTCGCCTCGGGTCGCGTCGATGTGCCAGCCATGTAGCTCCACGATTTCGCGTGCGAGGGCGAGGCCGATTCCCGTGCCGCCGTTCGTGCCCGTGTGGAAGCGGTCAAAGAGGTGGGGCATCTCAGCTGCAGACGGTATGTCGCCGTCGTTCTCGACTGCGAGCTCATGCTCGTCAAGGCGCATGCTCACGTAGCTATCCGCGTGGCGCACGGCATTCGAGATGACGTTTTCCAGCGCATGCGCAAACAGGTCTGGGTCTGCTCGCATGACAACTTCCTTGAGTTCCAGGCGCACCTCTATTCCGCGGGTTCGGACGAGCCCCTCGAACGGCATGAGACAGTCCTGTACGAAGTCATCCACGGCGATGCTTTGCTTCTCCAGCCGTACGGAACCTGCCTCTAGACGCGAGATATCGAGGATCTGCTCGATTTGGCGCGACATGCGCTCGGACTCGCGTACGATGGCGATGCTGGCATGCTTGGGGTCGACGACGCCCGCCGCCGAT
>CACXDP010000149.1 GCA_902766445.1 uncultured Coriobacteriaceae bacterium | reverse complement strand
CTCAGGCCGTTTACGGCATTTTGTATTGACATTGTCGAACCAAAGGTTACAATGGCATTGAAAGTGTTGAAACGATAAGTCACTCAACGAGAAGGGAACGGCAATGAAGGCAAAGGCAGTACGGCTTCACGCAGCTATGGATCTGAGGCTCGAGGAGTTCGAGCTTCCCGAGATCAAAGATGACGAGATGCTCGTTGAGGTCATTTCTGACTCGATCTGCATGAGCACGTATAAGATGGCGAAGCTCGGTACCGATCACAAGCGTGTTCATGCCGACGCAGCCGCACATCCTCCCATTACCGGACATGAGTTCGCTGGCAACATTGTTCAGGTTGGCGCAAAGTATGCCGACATGTACAAACCCGGCCAGAAGTTCACGATCCAGCCCGCTATCAACTACAAGGGCTCCATGGATTCGCCTGGCTATTCCTACGAGTTCTGCGGCGGTGACGCGACGTACTGCATCCTGCCCCAGGAGATCTTTGCGACTGACAGCTTCTTGGTCTATGAGGGCGAGGCGTACTATCAGGCATCGCTGGCGGAGCCGCTCTCTTGCTCCATTGGCGCTCTCAACGCGGCCTACCACACCAAGATGGGCGTCTACACCCATGAGATGGGCATCGTCGAAGGTGGTAACCTCGCGATCACCGCTGGTGCCGGCCCGATGGGCCTTGGCGCGCTCACCTATGCGATTCATCGCGATCGTAAGCCGGGCATGCTCGTCGTTACTGACATCAACCAGGAGCGCCTCGATCGCGCGGCCAGCCTGTTCCCGCCCGAGGAGGTCAAGCGTGACTGTGGTGTCGAGCTCCACTTCGTGAACACTGGCACCATGGAGGATCCCGTGGCCGAGCTCCGTGCGCTCACTGGTGGCAAGGGCTATGACGACGTGCTGTGCTACGCCCCCGTCGCCTCCGTCATCGAGCAGTCAAGCGCCATCCTCGGCCGTGACGGCTGCCTGAACTTCTTCGCGGGCCCGACCGACACCTCCTTCAGCGCTCCCATCAACTTCTACGACATTCACTACAACTCCACTCACGTCATGGGCACCACCGGTGGCAACACGCAGGACATGATCGAGTCCCTCGAGCTCACCGCAAGCGGACGCATGGACCCCGCAGTCATGGTTACCCACATCGGCGGTCTCGACGCTGCCGCAAAGACAACCTGCGAGCTGCCCGGCATTCCCGGTGGCAAAAAGCTCATCTACACCCACATCGAGATGCCGCTTACCGCTCTCGACGAGCTCCGCGAGAAGGCGGCGGAAGACGAGCGCTTTGCTGGCTTGGCCGACATCGTGGAGGGCAACAACGGCCTGTGGTGCCCCGCAGCCGAGCGGTATCTCCTGGAGAACTGGGCGGTTAAGTAGAACGAGTGTTAGCTTGTGTGCGAGGGGCGTTTTGCGCCCCTCCGCATGGTAGATTTGAGGTGCCGAACATGTCGCGTGGAGAGGGCTCGAATCTTATGGTCATGGCCGAACGTCGTGAGCGCATTGTTGACTTCATTAACAGCGAGGGAAACGTTACCTTCTCGCAGCTAAAGAAGAAGTTTTCCGATGTGAGCGAAATGACGCTACGCACCGATCTTAAAGCCCTTGACCAGCAGCGACAGATCATTCGAGTCCATGGTGGCGCAAAGTCTGTGGGATATGCGATTGGCACTGACGACTTGCTCGCGCGACGTGCCACGCGCAGGTCGGACGAGAAAGAGGAGATTGCCCGAAAGGCGGCCGCTCTCGTTACCCCGGGCCATACGATCTTCATTGATTCGGGCAGCACTACGACAGCGTTTGCCACCGCACTCGAGGACATGGATCTCATGGTCTTCACCAACTCGATTACCGTCGCATCCGAGCTCTGCCGAAACGAACGGATAATGACGTATTTGATTGGCGGCAGGGTCAACCGGTTCTCCAAATCGACTACCGGTGGCAGGGCGGTCGAATCGGTTCGAGAGATTGCGTTCGACCAAGTATTTCTGGGCGTTACCGGGTATCAGCGTGGCAGAGGTTTTATGTGCGGCTCGGATGACGAGGCGGTCTTCAAAGCCACGCTCGTGGATCGTTCCCATAAGCGCATCGCGCTCATGGATTCGAGCAAGGAGGGACGCTCCTCCACGTTTAGATTCTGTGAGCTTAGAGATTTGAACTGTGTGGTAACCGATGGCGGCACTTCATCGGATTTCGCCTTTGATTGCGAAGAGGCGAAGGTTAAGCTTCTTTAGGTAGTCTTCGACATCTGCGGATGGCGAATAGGAAAGTAATACGTTTGATGGAAAAGGAGGAATGTATGTCCGATGTGAGCACGATTGTGCAGGATGGCGCGGCGCTCGTCGTCAGGAGCAACGAGGAGCTCCCCGAGAAGCTCGCCGTCATGCGCGAGGCGCAGAAGGTCTATGCGACCTTCACCCAGGAGCAGGTG
>CACXDP010000148.1 GCA_902766445.1 uncultured Coriobacteriaceae bacterium | reverse complement strand
GAGGGCGACTACGTTGCTGGCGCAAACATCGCCGGCTTCCTCAAGGTCGCCGATGCCATGATGGCACAGGGCATCGTGTAAACTGGCGCGTACGAGACTCGGCACTACTGATGGCGGTCCCCGACGAGAGAAAGGTCTCGTCGGGGATTCTTGGCTCACGTGAGGGATGGTGCATTTTGCGTGCATTGGGTTTTATCGTTTATTTGTAAGTATTGGCCCTGTAACCCTAGTTGATAAGTGGCAAAAGTAGTGCCGTTTGTTTCTGCTACGTGCCATCTGCCGTCTTTGTTTGTACAGCGCGAACGAGAGATGTAGAATATTCCCCCGTATCGCAAATCAGCGCGTGAACCGTTCTCGCGCGTACGAAAGGAAGTTTCATGGAGTCTGAAGCGAACCTCACACCAGATCTCGAGCCAAACGAGGTTGCGGAGCAGAACCCACAGGAAGCTCCCGCACCGCAAGAAGAAGTAGCAGAAGCCGTCGAGACTCCGCAGGAGCAGGAGCCTACGATTGAGTCCGATGTGGAGGCTGCCGGTGAGGAGCTTGCGACCGAGGTCGCAGAGGCAGCTGCCGAGGTGGTTGAAGCCGTAGAGGAATCCTCTACTGACACAGTGAGCGAAGTGGTGGAAGAGGCGGTCGACGTTGCGACCGAGACAGTTGCTGAGGAGGTTACCTCAGAGCAGCCTGTCGAAGCGGCTGAGGCATCTGCAGATGCTACCGAGACTGATACCGAGACCATCGTCGCGACGGAGGACGTATCTCCGGCACAGTCGAGGATCGAGCTTGCACGCATCGCCAAGGAGGCACTGATTGAGCGCGCCAAGGAGCTCGAGGAATCCTCCGACTGGCGCAAGACCACTGACGCCCAGCGTGCGCTCATGGAGGAGTGGCGCGCTGCGGGTTATGCGGGCAAGGAGCTCAACGACAAACTCTGGGACGAGTTCCGTGCCGCCCGCGACAAGTTCTTCACGCGTCGTGATGAGCACTACAATGAGTTGCGCTCTGAGCAGGCCAAGGTTGTCGAGGTCAAACGCCAGATCATCGAAGAGGCCAAGCAGCTCACGAGCGACGTGCAGAATTGGGTGCGCACGTCTGATGCCCTCAACGAGCTGATGGATCGTTGGAAGGCCGCGGGCAACGCCGGTCGTGACAACGAGCATGTGCTATGGGAGGAGTTCAACGCGATTCGTCGCGATTTCCGGAACCGTCGTAAAGCGGACCTCGCTGAGCGTCGTAACAAGGAGCGTGCATGTGCAGAGGCAAAGCGTGCCATCGTGGATGAGGCGCGGGCGCTTGCTGACGCCAAGGAGTACACCCGCGAAAACAGCGACCGCATGCGTCAGCTCAGCGATGAATACAAGGCTGCGGGGTATGCAGGCAAGCCGGCTAACGACACGCTGTGGCAAGAGTTCCGTGCTGCGCAGAACGAGTACTGGGATGGTAACTCCGCCCATCGTGAGCAGCAGCGTCGCGAGCGTACCGAGCGTCTCGCCGAGGCCGTCGAGCGCAAGTCTGGACAGATCGAGCACCTCAAAGATCAGAACGAGACGCTCACTACACGCCTAGAGTCCACACTCAATCCTGAGAAGGTTGCCCAGATCAAGCGCTGGATTGAGGAGAACGAGCAGCGTCTCGGCGGTCTGCAGGAGGACATCGACGAGATTAAGCGCAAGATCTAGTCCGTGCCTGATGCCGTGAAGGGAAGTCTGCCCTGCTCCTCGTGCGCAAATATCGTGCGCATGAAGGGGCAGGGCAGCTTGTTTTATGGGACAAAGACAAGGGAAAATGGTTTCAGCCAAATCGGAGGAGGGCGAAATGCAAGGCGACGACAAGGAGCTTGCTGGTGAGCTGGCTTTCATGGAGGCCATGCGAGCGTATCGTGCGGCACGTGAGTCTGGCGACGCGGAGGCAACAGCAGCTGCAGAAGAGGCATGGCGCGAGATGGTCCGTGGGGAGCTCGTAAACCGCGCGGGCGAGCAGGGCTAGCATGATCGTCTGGCAGGACTCTTGGTACTGGCCGCATGGCGGTAACCGTACGTTGCACATTTACCTGCCTGATTGGTATTACGATTCGGATGTGCGCCTGCCCGTGACGTACTTCTTTGATGGACACAATCTCTTCTTTGACGAATATGCCACCTATGGGCGCAGTTGGCGCCTTCAGCGCTTTCTTGACCGATGGGAGAAACCCATGCTCGTGGTCGGCCTGGAGTGTAGCCATGAAGGTGACGAGCGTCTCATCGAGTACAACCCCTATCGCTCACGCGTAGCAGGTCGTGTCGTGGATGGTTTGGGCGAGCAAACGCTCTTGTGGTTGCAGCACGACGTGAAGCCCGCGATTGACTCGCAGTTTCGCACATGGGCGCATCGTGAAGCCACGGCACTGATCGGCTCGAGTATGGGAGGGCTCGAGAGTCTTTATGGTGTCATCTGTCATAACGCAACCTTTGGAAAGGCGGGAGCACTCTCGACGGGGGTGCGCTTCAATCAACGCAACCTGATGCGTGACCTTAATGGCGTGGAGGTTTCGCCTGACACACGCGTCTTTATGTCGTGGGGTGAATATGAAGCTGGTAGGGCATATGAGGATGGAACGACTGCCGAGGAGCGCGCGACATTAGAATTGGCAGACGGACTTGAAGGTCGAGGTGCCGCCGTCATGTGCCAATACGTGCGCGGGGGCAGGCATCGTGAAGCCGACTGGGAGCGACAGGTGCCCCGCATGATGGATTTCCTCTGGCTTGACCGTCGCTGGTAACGGTCGCGTTGGTTTTTGGTGCCGGAAGTCGTATGAAGATAGTATCTTTTTTAGATATATCAGGTCTTTTGTGGTCCGCTTTGGTGCGAAATCGCTCGCATGGTCTGAAAGGAAGCCCGTGAGGGATACCGTGTGGCACGTAAGGACTGCCCGGAGCCAGTCTGTGCGAGGAGCTAAATAAAAATTAGTGTACCTTTGCGACTGAAAGTTTTACAAAACCCCAGTTGATGGAAAACTTTCAGGTTCAAATGCGCACTGTGTAAAATACACAGTGCGCATTTGAACCTGAAAATAGTCTGTTATCTGGGGTTTTGCGCTCTTCACAAAACCAAAGGTACACTAATTCAAAATCATGTCGCAACGACAGAAGCGACTATCCCGATGCGGTCTGCACCCTCGGCGGGATTCACTGGTCTTTACATCCTAATAGTTATATTTGCACCACTAATGTGGGGTTCAAGAACGAGTAGGGAAACGACCGGCGACAGTGGCGCACCAAAACATGGGGAGAGCACTACGAACATCGTAGATGCGTCTCAGGGCGAGGATGCTGTCACAGTCCTTGCGTCTGCTGCTAGGTCTTGCAGGTTTAGCGATTGAGATGTGCCATCGATGAGATGGTTGAGATTTGGGCTGGGCACACGTCCATGCAAGAGAGTGCTTTGGAGCAGTCCCGTCCGAAGTGTTCGCCATAAAGGGCTTTGATTTCTGCTGCCTTGGACTTGTTGCGCATGGCCACGAGGTAGCAGTCGTTCGCGAACAATGCGCCAAAAAAAGTCAGCCCGTTCGTGTAGTTTGGGCAGACTTCAAGGCAAAGCCCGCACTTCAGGCACTTTGCGATCTCGTACTGATGCCGTTGCCTTTTCACCAGCTTAGCTTGGCTACCCGTTTCGTTCGGGTCGTACGACTCTATGCAGACGTTGGCGCTCGTGAGGTTCTCGTGTATGGAAGACCGGTCCACAATCAGGTCATGCACCACAGGGAACTTCCTCAGGGGGCGAATCTCGATCGTGCTTCCCTTGAGGTCGCGAACGAAAGTCTCGCAGGCAAGCACCGGTTGGTCGTTGACTACCATGGCACATGCGCCGCAAGCTCCCTGTAGGCATGAGCACTCCCAGCCGATGCGCGTCGTTAGGTTTCCTTGGTCGTCAAATATGTCATCGTTATAGTTGATGTGATCGAGCAGCCCGGCAATCGACATGTCATCCGTTACATCGACGTTGAAACCCTCCCATCGTGTGGGCGATGTGGGCGTGAGTTGTCTCAAAATCCTAACGTTCATAGCGCTTGTCCTTGTCCAACCAAACCCGATACCGTCCGTTTTCGTACGAGACGATGCTTGCGTGGCATAGGGAGTCTTGAGACGCAGGATAATCGCTGCGCACATGCGCTCCTCGGCTCTCCCTGCGCTGTCGCGCGCAAGCAAGCGTTGCCTTTGCAAGCGTCAGAATGCCGACCAGAGAGTAGTTCGCATACATCATGGCGCTGGGGTCGTAGCTAATCTTTTCTGCTATTGACAGGTAGTAATCGACGTCGGAGATGCCATCGGCGAGCGAGCTGTCATTACGCACGATTCCCAGGCACTCGGCCATGGTCTTGGCGAGCAGGTCGCGTATGTACATGACGGGAAACACGCTTGAAGTGTCACGCATGCGCGCTAGCTTCTGGTTTTCTTCTCGAAGCAGTGCGGCGAAGTCAGGTGAGGCCCCAGCTCTAGAACGGTCTGCTATGGTATCCGCCACGACCCAACCTCCGCATATGGCTGCGAGGAGAGAATTGCCGCCCAAGCGGTTCGCGCCATGATACATTGAAGCGCATTCTCCCGCGGCAAAGAGGTTCTGGATGTTCGTCTCGTGGTTGTTGTCGACCGCGATTCCACCCATAAAGAAGTGAACGGAAGGCGCAACGGGAATCGGTTCTGCTGCGACGTCGATGCCGCGGTACTTGCTGCAGATGTCACGTACCTCGGGAAGGCGCTTGTCAATGAGGTCTTTGCCGAGGAAAGAGGCATCGAGGTAGGTTTCTCGTCCCGTGGCGGCCATCTCTTGGCTTACGACGTCGCGTGGCATCAGGTTCCCCCCATCACCATACTTTTCTTCCATGAAGTAGATGCGCTCGCCGTGCTCCAGATAGAACAAGCGCCCGCCCTCCCCGCGTACGGCTTCGGATATGAGCATGCGTTTCTGGGAGGTCTCGAGTGTGGTGGGGTGGTACTGGACGAACTCAAGATTCTTGAGGTCGACCCCCTGGGCAAAAAGCTTTCCTGCAGCGTAGCCGTCGCATTGAGTTGAGCCGGTAGTCTTGCCAAACAGTGCGTTTTGTCCGCCAGTTGCCATGACGAGTGCGTCAGCGTGCTCCGCCATCAGATTGCCGCTCTTTTCGTCATACAATATCGCGCCGAAGCAGCGTCCATCGCGAATGAGGGCCGAGTGAAAGCTGCTCCAGAGCCTGCGTCGGATAAGCCCCTGTGTTTCGAAGCGTCGTACTTCCATCACGAGGGCCGAGACGATTTGCTTTCCCGTCGAAGAACCGCAGTAATAAGTCCGTCGGTGCGTCTGGCCGCCGAAGGCACGCCGTGCGAGCGAGCCGTCTGCCTCAAGCGAAAACACCGTTCCGATACGCTCAAGATACGCAATTACCTCAGGAGCGCGCTCGCAAAGCGTCCTGACGGCCTGCGTACCCGCGAGGTTATGACCCCCGCGCAGCGTGTCTTGGACGTGGCATGCGATGCTGTCGCCTTCCTCGCAATCCGATAGGACGGCATTGATCCCACCGGCAGCCATCACAGACTGCGAGCGTTCCGAGGGATACGGCGATACGAGCTGCACGTGTATCCCCGCCTCGGCAAGCCGGACGGCGCACGCGCATCCTGCAATCCCGCTCCCTATAACGACAACCTTGTCCATGCGAATCCCTATCCGAGCAAAAACATAATTATGTGGCCCTTGACGACGGCATATGCCGACACAAGAAACGCCAAGGCACCAAGTACGTAGACGACCTTGTCAATGCGAGCCTGCACCTCTCTGGATTCTAGGATTCCCAACGTGATGAGGCCAGCGGAGAACGAGGTCGCGATATGTGTGATCACCACTGCAAAGAACAACACTTCGGCAAAGAGGAGCAGCACCACGAGTGGCGTGTTGCCAGCATTCGCATTTTGCTGCATGAGCGCGAAGTTTTTCACATGAACTATGAGCAATGGAAAGATAAGCGCTGCAGAGACGCGCTTGAGGATGGTCCGGAGGTTCTGCTTGGGGTAGAGGTCGAGCCGAGTACCATCTGAACTCAGAAACACCGTAAGCATCCCGAGAATCGCATGCGCACAAACCAGCACAATGACTGGAAGCGAAAACACCGTCTTGAGAACGGGGTTGTAGTAAAAGGTCAAGTAGCAAAAGACGTTATAACCGATGTGGGCGAGCAAAAACAAGGCCGACAGCAGTCCAAGTGCCGCGTTCGCTTTCTTGAGTCTCATGAAGCTCCGTTCATCACATGACTATTACGGTATGACAGTATACACGGACAAGGGGGACGGGGGCGTTTGTCCTGAGAGGGGCAAGAATTACTTGAGAATAGCGTTGCTTATTTGAATTGATTGAGGCAAAATGGAGTACAGTTCCCAAGTGCCGTGCCATCTGGTATGATGGTGCGCTGTGCGTGTACGCGGGCGTGGCGAAACTGGCAGACGCGCTGGATTTAGGTTCCAGTGGGGGAGACCCCGTGAAGGTTCGAGTCCTTTC
>CACXDP010000147.1 GCA_902766445.1 uncultured Coriobacteriaceae bacterium | reverse complement strand
GGGCTCCTGCACCAGCTTATGTCCGCACTTCGAGCAAAAAATCGCCCGGTCCGGGTTTTCGTGGCCACACCAACCACAATACATCGTCAGCCCCTCCCACATCAGCATCACGTATAACTTCATCATAAGGCTGATGCTAGCATCTATGCCCAGAAGTTCATTCCGCAATGAGCCGACGACAACTCCACCGGCATCCAGAAGGACAAACCAAGGCGCTTTGCGCAACGCCTCACACCACATTCCAGCGCCATGCGCTAAGGTAGGCTTGGGGAGATTGTCCGGCAGAACTGGAGGCAGCATCATGGCAAGCAGCGACGCCACGAGGGAGTACGCCGCGTTCGTCTCGTACCGCCACGCCGAGGTGGACACGGCGGTGGCGAGGGACGTCCAGCACGGCCTCGAGGGCTTCCACGTGCCGAGGGACGCGCGCGAGAGGAGCGGGCTCGGGCGAATCGCGCCCGTCTTCCGCGACAAGGAGGAGCTGCCTGTCTCGGCGGCCCTGGGCGACGACATAGCCCACGCGCTCGCACACGCCGGCGCCTTGGTCGTCGTGTGCTCGCCGCGCACCAAGGAGTCGATGTGGGTGGCTCGCGAGATTGACACCTTCCTCGAGACCCACGACCGCTCGCGCGTCTTCACGGTCCTCGCCGAGGGCGAGCCGTTCGAGGTCATCCCGGAGCGGCTGCTCTACGACGAGACGGACGGCGTGCGTGTGGAGCTGGAGCCTCTCTCCTGCGACTTTCGCAGCGAGGACAGGTCGCAGAGGCGCGCCGAGCTCACGCGGCTCGCCGCCGCCATACTGGGCGTGAGCTTCGACTCCCTCATGCGACGCGCGCAGAGGAGGAGGCTGCGCATAGCCGCCGCCGTCGCGGCCGCAGCCCTCGTCGCCACGACCTCCGTGGCCGCCTTCGCGCTCTGGAGCAACGCGCGCATCAAGGAGAGCTACGACGAGTCGGTGGCGCGCCGCGCTCAGCTGCTCGTCACGGAGGCGGAGCAGGCGCTCGACGAGGGCGACCGCCTGGAGGCGATCGAGCTCGCGGCGGCTGCCATGCCCGCCCCCGACGAGGATCGCCCCGTACCTCCGCGGCTCGCGAACGTGCTCTGCGAGGCCACCCGCGCATACGATGTCAACGAGCGCTTGTTTTACACGTCCTCGACCTGCCTAGTGGCGAAGTATGAGTTACAGGGGGAGTTCGATGAGTTCTGCACCTCCCCCAACGAGAAGTACCTTGCCGCCCTCAACAAATCGGGGCTGATAAGCGTATGGGATCTGCATTCATCCAAGATGCTATTCCAATCTCGAATAAGGCTAGCCTCCTATGGCCACAGCGCAGACATCGTCATTACAGACGAAGGCCACCTGCTTGCGATAGGTGACGACGATCGCGTCACCTGTTGGGACATCCTATCTCAAAGCCATTTGTGGGACCAAGAGATGTGGCTGGGCAGCACGCACCAGCTTCTTTTGAACAGCGCGGGCACGCATGCAATCGTCCTGGGCTCGAAAGACGCGTATCTCATCGACGCTGCATCAGGCAAGATGACCTGCGAGGTGCCCTACCCGCTCGACGAGGACTCGTACCCCGTCGCCGTGGGAGGGGATCGTTATCTGAATGATGGATTCGGTGCCCAAGCATTCGACACGGACGGCGACCTGTGCGTGCTTGCGATTACGAGGGAGGCGGAACCCGGCAGTACAGACAGGTACGACCAGCTGTGCCTGATAGACTTCGCCAACAAGAAGGCCCGCATGCTACCCGCTCGTTACGATAGCCAGTCGGTTCATGGAACGAAACTCATAGAGGGCAATCAGCTTATCGTAAGCCGCTCGGCCATCGATAGTGGCATGAGCAGCTCTTGGAATACCAAAACCAACATGGCTGGCCAAAGTGCATACTCTCGACTCGTATCATGTATCAGCCTCGCCAACGACAAGACGGTCTGGGAAAGCGAAATACCCCTGTGGGCGCCTGACATTCATGAGTCATTTCTCGTCTCCCAAGACGTGGACGGATACTTCATGCCTGAGTCCGGTAAACACACGGCACTCGTCTACTGTGTCGCAGACGTCTGCGAGGTGCTGGATCTCGCCACAGGCAAATCATTCGCTCACTACGAGGCCATCGATCCCTATGTTGTTACCTGGCCTCATATGGAGGAGAACACGATAGACAGCTTGCGGGGATTCCTCGTTCAGGGCCGAACCGTATGTACGTTCTTCTCCAAAGCCACTTGCAGCAGCTATGCCAATCAATGCGTGGATGCGCTCTGGGGCCTGCGGCTCAACGACAGCACGCTGCTTGCCACACAAGATGGCAAGGTGTATCGGTACGCCGACGAACTCGAGGATGAGGCACGTGTCGATCTCACGACGGCCAGTTCCCCCACTTCGCTATGCACCAACCAAGGCGTATTGCTCTTTGATAGCGCGTCCACCGAGTCGGAGGACTCGACACAACGAATCATGACAGTTCGCAAGCTTGACTGCTCCGGCGAGGACATCGCGTGGGAACTCACCATAGAGCCCGTGGAAGACTCCATTCCTCGCGTGCTCGGCTACCGAAACGACATCGGGGAGCTATATGTCAGCAAGGGGGCACGGGGCGACATGCTCACCATCGCCACCATCAAGCTGGACACTGGCGAAGTGTCGGAGTGGGAGGCCCAGTGCAACCTCTTTGCTTGGGACGGTGCGGGACCCTACGCAGGAGAGTACCTCTCGTATCCCGATGCGATAGGGGTGGACCTCGCCGTAGACACGACCCAGGACACGCGGCAGGTCGTGCTAACTGACCTCACCGCGAGGTCATCACGCGCTGTACCTGTTCCCGAGCCATATTCGAAAAGCATTTCATACTCGGCACACGCATTTGCGAGTCCTGACCAGCGCACGGTCCTAATTCCTACGAACGTTTTGGAGGAGGATACGTACGAGCGCATAAGTGACTATGCGATCCTCAATCCCAACACCGGCTCGACGAGGGAGTTGGCCACGCCCCTCAGCGACAAAGTTGGCATAGCTTGGTCCTATGACGGCAACTTGTTTGCCGGAGCAAACAAAGACACGCTTGTGGTGTGCGATATTGACGGCAACGAGCTGCTCACAGCCGAGTTGGATGGCCGCGTTGTGTGTAGCCTCCACCTTGAGAACAACAAACTCTTGGTGGTATGCGACGAACAGACTTCGACAGTCTTATTGGCATATGCACTCGACGGTAGCAAACCTGCTCAGCGCGTGGTGCTGAACCAGGCCACTGGCGTCGCGTCGGAGAATGCCAGCGGAGGCGACATCCAGTGGATATCCGCGTCAACGGACCGCGATTCGAAGCGTGACCCGGGCAATCTGTGCATATTCGATCCGGGAAACCGCTGCCTCTATCTTGTAGACACTGACACCCTCGGACTGTGCCAGAAGGTCGATTCGTGCCTTGGCTACGACGCAGATGCTGGCTGCTTTGTGGTTCGCTCATATAACTTCAACAAGCCAGGGGACGATGCAATACCCGTTGGCATGTACAAGCGCTACACCGCCGACGAACTGCTGGAGCGCGGGCTCGAACAGCTGGGCAACAGCCGTATGCCTGAGACACGTCGCCACGAATACGGCATAGACGAGGGTTAGAAGTAGCCCGCCCAACGCGCACCACGCGTGAGGCGGGCCACCAAAGAAGGTTCGGTCATTCACGCCACCAGGGTTGCCTCGCTCCAGTACCTCGTAGGTGACGCCACTCTGGTCCCTCCGCCCTCGTCTTTCTACTTACCGGCGCTCATACCAAGTAGTCGGCGTTCACATAGCCCGCCATGTCGAGCTTTGGCGAGTAGACCCACCAATACTTGCCGTTCGACTTGTCAAGCACCGTCACCTTGTCACCGTTGTTGAGCTCGCCTATCTCGTTAGCCTCGTCGTAGCTGGGCGCTATGCGCAGGGCGAGGTAGCCCTTCGCGACCTTGACGGTGTAGGTTCCATACGACTTTGTCCTTACGCCGGGGCGCCACCGCGAGCCGGACAACCTCAGGTAGTCGGCGTTCACGTAGCCCTCCCTGCCGTACTTCGGCGAGTAAACCCACCAGTACTTGCCGTTCGACTTGTTAAGCACCGTCACCTTGTCGCCGTTGTAGAGCTCCCCTATCTCGTTGGACTCGTCGTATGCGGGCTCCGTGCGCAGGGCGAGGTAGCCCTTCGCGACCTTCACGTAATAGGTGCCATAGGAGGACGAGCTGTGCGAGGAGGAGGACGAGCCGGACGAGGAGGAGCCGGACGGCCTCAGGTAGTCGGCGTTCACGTAGCCCTCCCTACCGTGCTTCGGCGAGTAGACCCACCAGTACTGTCCGTTCGACCTGTCCTTGACCTCGACGACCTCTCCGCTGTAGAGCTCCCCTATCTCGTTGGACTCGTCGTATGAGGGCTCCGTGCGCAGGGCGAGGTAGCCCTTGTCGACCTTGACGGTGTAGGTCTCCCCCGCGAGCGCGCGCGATGGGGCGACGGCAGCCATGACGAGGATGGCGACCACCCCCAGCAGGGCCCCTCGGATCACGCGCGCGAGGCTCGTGTGGGCGTTGGCG